>JAQVEY010000445.1 GCA_028697515.1 Bacteroidales bacterium
ATTTAAAAATACAGTCATTGGTACAATTGGAGGTGTGTTTTTAGCTGGAGCAATAGTTGGGACTTTATCTATTATTGATGGTGACTAGATGAATTCTTTAATGCCGGAAATAAGTTTTGAAAATTTAAAAAAAATGAGTGTTCAAATAATAAAATTTGAAATTATTACGTTGTAATCAGATTTGATTTAATTCTTAAAATGAAGATATTTAAATATATAAGTTTTTTATTAGTACTCTTGCTGATGGTAATTAGTCTTTCAGCTCAGGAGAAGAAAATTAAAAGAGCTGACGAGATATTTGAGGCAGGTGAGTATTTTAGAGCCATTCAGGAATACAATGCCGTTATGAAAAAGCTTGAAAATAAAAATCAAAAAAACGAAATATATTTTAAAATTGGTGAGTGCTATTTCATGATAGGCGATTATAAAAAAGCAAGATCAAATTATAAAAAAACAGCTAAAGTCAGAGATTTTGAGTTTGTTTCAAAGATAAGGCTTGCAGAGATTGAGATTCAGGAAGGCACTTATGAGGATGCATTATTGTTGTATAATGAAGCATTGGAAATATCTCCGAATGATTCTATTGCATTGAAAGGAATTGAATCTGCTAATATGGCAATTAATTGGTTGACAGAGCCTACAAGATATAAGGCAGAGAAAGCTAAACACTTAAATTCAAGAAGGAATGATTTTAGTCCGAGCGTTGATGAGAAATCCGGATATGATCATATTTATTTTAGTTCCACAAGAGATGAAGCAAAGGGAAAAAGAACTAGCGGAATTACTGGAGAAAAATTTTCGGATTTATTCATAACAAAATTTGATCGTAAACAGGAATGGACAGATGCTTTGCCGATTGATTCACTGAATACGGAGTTTGATGAGGGATCTCCATGTATTTTTAGTGATGGTATGAAGTTTTATTATACTTCGTGCAGAGCCGAAAAAGGGAAAAAAGTTGGTTGCCAGATATACGAAGCACAAAAAGTTGATGGAGAATGGATGAATCCAGCAAGGTTAGATATAGTCCCAGATACTGTATCAATAGGCCACCCAACTGTTTCTCCAGATGGTAATATTGTCTATTTCTCGGCTCGTATGCAAGGTGGTTATGGTGGAGCTGATATATGGTATTATGACTTCTCCGGTGGGGATGGTAATAGACCTAAAAACATGGGACCAGCAATAAATTCAGCAGGTGATGAATTGTTCCCTTTTATGAGAGCAGATGGGACTTTCTTCTATTCCAGCACCAAGCATCCTACTATGGGCGGTTTAGATATTTTTATTGCTCAACAAAATGAAAAAGGTCGTTGGGAATCAGAAAATATGAAACCTCCTTTCAGTAGTAATAGTAACGATTTTGGAATATATTACTACTCCAATGAGGATAAAGGTTATTTTACTTCTGATAGAAAAGGGTCAAAACAAGAAGATATTTATTTCTTTGTTAAACCGCCTCTGGATTTTAAACTTACAGGAATAGCAAAAGATAAGGACCAGCTGACAGTCATAGATTCGTGCGTGGTTATGCTCTTTGGAAGTGATGGCTCGATATTTAGAGATACTACATCTGTTTCAGGAAAAGAAGGGAAATTTAATTTTAAATTAAGACCGAAAACTGACTATGTCTTTGTTGTGACAAAAGATGGATATTTTAACGGTAAGTCAAGATTTACAACCGATTCGCTTGAGTTTGATAAAGTATTTGAGTATGAAATATTATTAGAATCCCTTAATAAAACATTCGAAATACCTAATATTGAGTTTGAATTTGGTAAATGGGAATTAACAGAACCCTCAAAACGAGTTTTAGATAGTATTGTCAGAATAATGACTGATAATCCTTACCTAATAATCGAGTTGTCGGCTCATACTGATATGATTGGTACTGATGAGGCTAATATGGAATTAAGTCAGAAACGTGCAAATTCTGTTACTACATATTTTAGCTCAAAAGGAATTCCTGAAGGAAGGCTTGTAGCGGTTGGATATGGTGAATCAAGACCAAAAGTTATCAATAAAACAGATCTCAGATATGCCTTTTTACCATCAGGAACAGTTTTAGATGAAGATTTTGTTAATAGCTTACCACCCGAACAGCAGGTAGTAGCAAATCAGCAAAACCGTCGTATCGAAATGAAGGTGATTTCTAATGATTATATCCCGAGTTTAGATTAGGAAGTGCCTAGAGTTAATGATTGTGCTAAGTTCAGCGAAGGCTTTGCAAGGTCTATGAGCAAGATAATCTCCCTAATCAAAATTGCAGTAACAAGTACTGTCTAGGCATTGTCAGGTTAAGCTAAAAAATTGTGAAACTTAAAATTTAGAATATATTTTTATTAACAGCAGTATTATAAAGTACTTTAGGCACTCTAAGTACTTTAGGCACTCTAGGCACTTCCTATTGTTAAAAACTTTGTTGATACAAAATTTTTAGTAACAATATTACAAAGCTTATTTCGGATTAGTTTTACCTCAAATTTAAGTTCTTGGTACTCAACTATATTTGGATAGCGTTTTTTGTAATAGC
>JAQVEY010000446.1 GCA_028697515.1 Bacteroidales bacterium
TATTTATTGCATTTATCCTAAAATATGTTGATAATTCCATCGGACATCTCACACCCTTTGGAATATAACAAAAAGAGCCATCACTAAAAACTGCGGAATTGAGAGCTGCAAAATAATTATCACCATAAGGAACAACAGAACCCATATATTTTTTTACTAAATCGGGATGTTCCTGTACTGCTTCGGAAAAAGAGCAAAAAATAATTCCTTTTTCGGCAAGAGTTTCCTGAAAAGTTGTTTTAATTGATACAGAATCCATTACTGCATCCATCGCAACACCCGAAAGACGTTTTTGCTCATCAAGTGGAATACCCAGCTTATCGAAAGTAGCTTTTATTTCAGGGTCAATTTCGTCAATACTCTGATACTTTGCCTGTTGTTTCGGAGCAGAATAATAAATTATATCCTGATATTTTATTTCAGGAATCTCAAGATGAGCCCATGTCGGCATAGTCATAGTTTTCCACTTGGCGAAAGCTTTTAATCTGAACTCAAGTAACCATTCAGGTTCATTTTTCTTTTTCGATATCAGTCTTACCGTCTCCTCATTTAAACCTTTAGGGATTTCGTCTGCCTCAATATCAGTAACAAAACCATATTTGTACTCTGATTCTGTTACATCTTTTAATACCTTATCCTGATCTTCTTTCATTTATATTAAAGATTATCATATTATTTTAAGTTTGCAAATTTACAAAATATTTAAGTAATTATCTATGTCAAATAATTAAACAACATAAATGATTAAAATGTTTTAAATATTTGTCTTTTGTAAGTTAATTTGATGTAATTTTACAACTAAATGTAATTAACATGAGCATGAAAAAAGCAACCTCATTTTGTTTGTTCCTCAGTTTCATATTTCTGAACACAAACATGTTTTCTCAATATTTTTGTGTGGAAATTATAAAGCCTCAATTCGAAGAGCTATCAAGATTTGTAAATGGTTATGCTCCGGCAAAGCAGGATGGAAAATGGGGATTTATAGACTTGACTGGAGAATTTGTTTGCCCTCCAAAATACGACGATATCGAAAGCTATGCATTTGAAGGATTCCCTGCACGAGTAATGGTTGATAATAAAAAAGGATATATTGATAGATTAGGTAATTTTATTGTAAAACCTGAATTTGAAGAGATTTATTTAACAAAACACGGAGTTTTTATTGCACAAAAAGATAAACAATGGATGCACCTTGGCAAAAACGGTGAAAGGCTCAATGAACAAGTTTATGACAGTTTAGATGGAGCTACATTGTGGGGTTCGGGTTATGATATTGTTTATAAAAACGGAAAATCAGGTCTTGTTGACAGCCTTGGAAAACCTGCAACATCAGTAATTTATGATGAAATATATGAGATTTTCGGTGATATTTTTGCAAAAAAAGATAGTAGATGGGGAGTTTTAGGAAAAAATGACGAATGGATAATAAAACCGGAATTTGATATTATATATGAATTTTATAATGGGCTTGCAATTGCTCAACTATATGGTGCATGGGGCTTATTAAAAAAAGATGGGACATGGAAAATTAAGAATGATTATGATGAATTAATTTTTGATGGTTCAAATTATATAATTGCCTCCTATCAGTACAAATATGGAATACTTGATACGATTGGAAATTGGATATTAAAACCTGAATATAATTATATTTCAAGTTACAAAAACTCAATATTTGTAGCTTGGGCAGATGATTTTTCTGGGCTAATAAATTTAAATGGTGAATGGCTGTGTGAATTTACTTACCCTTATGCCAGACATTTTTCACATGATCTGTTTGAGTACAACAACGAAGATAATTACGGCTTAATGGATGCCTCTGGAAGAATACTGAGAGATTATGAATTTAATGAATTAGGTTTTATGTGGAATGGAAATGCTTATTTTATAGAAAATGGGAAATATGGAATTATCGACAGTCTTGGCGAAATAGTTTATGAAGCTATTGCAGAAGAAGAACCTGATATATATACTTATAAAGATTTTTTTATTTTGAAGTCAGGTGATTATTATGGCTTAACTGATAAAAGAGGCAATTTCGTTATTGAACCTGATAAAGACTATATATTTGTTCATTATGATAAATCATACATTGAGTTCCAACAGACAACTAAAGATTACTGGGGTGATGAAACAACAAATTATTGTATAACAGACTTTAAGGGCAATATAATTGATTGTGGGAATTCATACAATTATGATTATTATAGGGGTTTTATTGTAAAAAATGATGACTACGGAGAGCCAATTATCGTGAATAGAAATAATGGCATCAGAGAACTTCTAAAAAATCAATACTCGTATATAGACAGTTTTGAAGATAGTATTGCTATTGTTACAAATGGGACATATTCTGGAGCTATTATGATATCAGACGCACAAACATTATCAAAATTGTATGTAGAGAATAATATGAATTATTGGCAAAAAAAGGGAGAATTTGAGAAACTAACAGATTACCAAGCAAGGGTAACAGAAGAAACACGTCAAGAGAAGGCAAAACTGTTCTTTAATGAAATAAAATCTGAAC
>JAQVEY010000046.1 GCA_028697515.1 Bacteroidales bacterium
TGACTTAGCAAACTATCTCGCTTTTCGAATAATGGAAAAAATAAATCGGCATAGGTGCGTCTTCCCGAAATAATAAACGATGCTATATCTTTTACAATAGGACCTTCAATTGTGAGTCGGCTCGAAATCAGTCCAATGCCACCATTTGCATCAAAATTCTTTTTATTGCCGTCCTTCATTCTTACGTCGAGAAGTGAAGATAGTCTTCCACCATTTGCAGCCGGAATATCGCCTTTATACAGTTTAACATCTTTTATTGCATCCGAATTAAAAACCGAGAAAAACCCAAGCAAATGTGATGGATTATAAACTGTAGCTTCGTCAAGCAGAATCAGATTTTGGTCGGCTGAACCTCCACGCACGATAAATGCAGAAGAACCTTCGCTGGCAATACTTACACCAGGCATTAACTGAACAGCTTTAACCAAATCGGATTCGCCCATAAAACTTGGAATCTGACTGATTGCTTTGTTATCGAGACGGAATAAGCTCATTTCATTATTAGTGATGTTATCGTTGTTCTTTTTATCGCTAATCACAACTTCCGAAATAAGATTTGCCGCGGCAGAAAGCTCGATATCGAGAGTTTTGTCCGAATCGAGATTGACATCAATGATTGTTTCGGTGTAGCCTATGTACGAAAATGATATTTTGTATTGACCTTCGGGCAAGGTAAGGGAGTAAAAACCATAAATATTAGTGGTAGCTCCCGACTTTGTTTCGGATTGATAGATATTTGCACCTATCAATGTTTCACCATTTTCTTTATCTTTAACATAACCGCTGATTGTATGCTTTTTCTGAGCAGAGCCTTGTCCTAATGCAAAAATCGGCATCATTAGGATAAGTAAAATGGTAAAAATCTTAGTTTTAAGTTTCATAATACATCATTTAATCACTGCGAATATATTTGTGAAAGTATCAATAATAAATTATAATATGCCAAATCAAGATTTTTTTGAGCTGAGTTTTAAAAATTACAGGATGAGTTTGAGATATAAAAAATATACAATTTTAATACCGCAACAACTTTTGTTTTGATTTTTAAAATATTTCAATAATTTTGTAGGTAATAACAGCACCCAAATAATGCAAAAAACTACACAAAGCCTACCAAAATTGAGAGTATATGTGCACTTTTTTGCTATTTATGGTGCACATATAAACGTTAGGCATAAACGAGAAACCATCTATCCTATTTTATAAGTTAAAAAAAGATGAAAAGTTGCTTAAAATTTTGTAACTTTGTAATATGGAAGATCAAAAAAAGCATATTGAACAGGACTTTATTATTGACAGTATAACAAACTCAATACTTAACAAAATTTCAGGAGATAGTTTCCAGACAGAAATTATTCGTTTAAATAAACAGGATTTAAAGGTCATCACAAAGAAAAGAGGATGGAATTTCAATTGGAAGGCAGAATATGATAATATTGAAAAAGAGGTTTATAAACTTTGCATTATAAATAACAGCAATATTATTCAAGGTCTATTAAGTATTTCTATTGAACAAAATCATGTTTTTATGAATTTGCTTGAAAGTGCTCCATTTAACGTTGGCAAAGCCAAAATATATGAAGGCGTTGCTGGCAATTTAGTAGCATATGCCTGTAAAATTTCATTCCAAAAAGGGTTCGACGGATACGTTGCTTTCACTGCAAAATCGAAACTTATTGAACATTATGAAAAAGCATTGGGAGCCTATCATTTTAAAAACCAGAAAATGATTATCGAAACCAATGCAGCAAGAATTTTAGTGGAAAAATATTTTAAAAATTAATAATATGGGCTTAATAAAAGAACCAGAAGGTGTCGATTTTATTATTGAAAGCACGCCTTTGACAGAAAAAGAAAAAAAAGAAATCAGCGATTTTATCAAGAAAAGAAAGGCTGAAAAGAAACAAAGTACTAAACGAAGATTTTCAAAGAATGTAAAGAAAGAAAATGTCTAAGAAATGCCCGAGCCTAATCGAGTAGACCGCCCCACCAGATAGACTGACGGGGAGAGCCTCTCACACCACCGAACGTACGGGTCATGTATTCGGCAGTTCTCTAGGTTATGGGAATAGTGAGGGTTCCTGTTTATTCCTGTTACGCTTCCTTAGGGCTTGGTTCGGCTGGATACGAACACATCCGGTAAAGATTTGAAACAACCTAAAGTTCAGTCCTTCTTTTGCTTGTGAGGCTTCCACCCTTTTATTCACGTTTCAGGTGGCTCGTTGCCGCAAAATACTATGACCTCTCCTGAGTTGCTCATATTATTAATAATTATTTAAGGTATTCGCGATTTCCGCTTCGCTACAATTCTCATTGTAACTAACACGTAGTTTATGAGACCTCCCCCGGTAAGAGCATTTTCCTTCATTCGATTCCTGCGACATCTACTGAAAAGCAATTTTGGTGTTCTTTGGACTTTGTAAAGCTGTGGTTACTTATCCTTGCTTGACAGCCTCATATGCCGTTTCTGTTCGTCAGTACCGAACTTTGCAGTCGGTATTTGCTCTTTATGCAATCGCAAATAATCTTCAGTGCTTGGGTCGCCCCAAACCACCTTGCGACTTGCTAATGCTTCGGGTCGTTAATCCGCGCATAAGGGACTTGCACCCTCTGGAAAATTCACCTGCTTACTTGGTTCTTTAAAAATTATTTGTATTTTTGAAATTTTTATAGAACTTTTCAGCAGGTGGGCTCTGCTCATGCAGGGCACACACAGCACCTATGCCCAATAGCCTATGAAAGAGCAAATTGAAACAGCAGTGCCCCGCAGAAAAATTGTAGCGGTGGAAAGTGACGAAGCCCGCAAAACGGCTACTGGGCATAGCTGCAAAACGTTACCAACATAAAATACAGGGAGATTAAATAATATGGAAAAAAATATAATAATTCAAATCAAAGAAAAATCAGATATAAATAAAATTGTATCTCAAATAATAAAGAATCCGGAGCAAATTGAGAACCTTATAAATGTTGTTGAAAATGAAAAAGGGAGCATAAAATTTGGATGTGAAAAAATACTTCGATTAGTAAGCGAGCAAAAGCCGGAGTTAATTTATCCGTATTTTGATTTTTTTGTAAAATTACTTGATAATGAAAATAAATTTCTGAAGTGGGGAGCGATAATTACAATTTCAAATTTGGCTATAAAAGACAACGAAAATAAGTTTGAAAAAATATTCGAAAAATATTATGCCCCAATAAAAGGATCGGTGATGGTTACAGCTGCAAATGAGGTTGGAAATTCTGATAAAATAATACAAGCTAAACCAGAATTAAAAGAAAAAATTATTGATAAAATATTAGAAATCGAAAAAGCAAAATATATTCACAAGGGTGCATTATCGCCTGAATGTAAAAATGTTGTATGTGGTCACGCGATTGATACTTTTGAAAAAATATATAATCAAACACTGCCGCCCCAAAAGGTAATTGTATTTGTAAAAAAACAATTAAAAAATAGTCGTGATAAAGTAAGAAAAAAAGCCGAAAAATTTATAAAACGGGTAAATGAAAATTAATAAAATAACTACTGCGCATAACAGAACCTATGCCCAATAGCCTATGAAAGAGCATATTGAAACAGCATTGCCCCACAGTAAATTTGTAGAGGGTGAAAATGACGAAGCCCGCAAAACGGCTACTGGGCATATCTGCGACACGTTATGGCTCATTTAAAAAAAACATTCAGCTCAAAATAGCGCGCAATTGAGCCAAAAACACTATCTTTGTGAGCTAAAAGACAAAATATATGGATGCTAGAGAACAAAATATCATCAATTTTGTAAAGAAGACCAAAGAATGTTCTTCAAAAGAAATTTTTGATGGAGTGAATATTTCTGTTAGTTATGCTACACTAAAAAGAATTATATCAAAACTAATTACAGAAAACTACATTTCATCTAAAGGTCAAGGTAAGGGAACAAGGTATTTCATATCACCTACTTATGAAGTAATACAGCCTATAGACATTGAAAAATACTATGAAAAAGAAATTGATGAAAGAGAAATCAAAAAAGATTTTAATCTCTCAATAATAACAGACATTTTAGCCAAACATAGTGTGTTTAATAATAAAGAACTTATAAGACTTCAAGAACTTCAAAATATTTTTAAAAAGAATATTTCTCAACTCTCCGATAATGAATATAAAATTGAATTTGAAAGACTAGCAATAGATTTAAGTTGGAAATCATCTCAAATCGAAGGTAATACTTATTCCTTATTAGAAACCGAACGCTTATTGAGGGAAAAGGAAACTGCATCCGGCAAAACTAAAGAAGAAGCTATAATGCTTCTAAACCATAAAGATGCGCTTGACTTTATAATTGAAAATCCAGATTATCTGAGTCCTTTAGCTGTATCAAAAATTGAAGATATTCATAGTATTCTAACTAAAGAACTTGCTGTTGAAAAAAACTTAAGAAAAAAACGTGTTGGGATATCTGGAACAAACTATCGTCCTTTAGATAATGAATTTCAAATAACTGAAGCATTGCAGAATTCATGTATTATTATCAATAACAAAGAAAGTGTTTTTGAGAAGGCTCTTTTAGCCCTAGTACTAATCTCATATATACAACCTTTTATGGATGGGAATAAAAGAACTGCAAGAATAGTTAGTAACGCTCTATTGATGAATGAAAAACATTGTCCATTATCTTTTAGAACAGTAGATTCTATTGAATATAAAAAAGCGATGTTATTATTTTTCGAACAGAATAATATCTCAAACTTTAAAGATATTTTCATAAATCAATATGAATTTGCAGTCAACACCTATTTTTAACAGTAAAATCAAACACGCCATAATCGAGTAGACCTCCCCGCCAGAAAAACTGACGGGGAGAGCCTCTCACACCTACACACAACCGTTTTCAACAATCCTTATAAAAAAACTATAGTGGTAATTTTGCAATAAGAAAAAAGATAAAATGAATAGCCAACGCACAAAACAGCACATTTGCAAGCCCCTGTAAATTATAATTACATTGTAAAGTAGTTTTGCTATAAAGTATTTATTTTAGGCTTAATGGACAAAAATAATGCTCACATGTTGCTCAAAAGCAATAACTGCTTAGCTTTGGAGAATTTGAAAGCGATGAATAAAAAATTTGCATTTATTGTGGGTCAAAAAGGACCAAGAAAAATGGGACCAATAGTGGAGTTCAAAATTATCGATGCTTCGATTGCAAACGGCAGTTTTTAGCAGGATTGCGAATAAATAACCAGCAACTCTGGCAAGAATATACAGAAGGTAAGCAGACTTACAATCAGCTCTCAAAGCGCTATAGAGTTTCTGTGCGAACAATTCAACGCAAGCTAGATGAAGTAGATGTAAACCAGGTCTTTCATAAGCCAAGAGAGTGTGTTGTTCTGATGGATACGACATATTTTGGGAGGAACTTCGGCGTAATGGTGTTTAAAAGTTCCGAAGGCCAACATTTATACTGGAAGTTTGTGAAATATGAGACCATTAAAGAGTATGTTTCAGGAATTGATTATCTTAAATCACAGAACATAACCATTAAAGGAATTGTATGTGATGGAAGAAAAGGCCTATTCAATGCATTACAATTCTACCCCATACAGATGTGTCAGTTTCATCAAGTGGCAATTGTTACTAGGTATATAACACGTAACCCGAAAGTTCAGGCTTCTGTTGAGTTAAAAGAACTAATGCATTTGTTACCAAAAACCGATAAAGAAAGCTTTTTTGGTGGTCTTGAACAATGGCATATAAAATGGGAGGAATATTTAAACGAACGAGCGTTTAGCCCCGATACAGGTAAAAGCAGATATGTTCATAAAAGGCTAAGAAGCGCTTATAGAAGTTTGGAAAGGAACAAAAAATACTTGTTTACATGGTATGACAATATGGAACTGGGCATACCCAATACAAACAATCAGCTTGAGGGAACATTTACAGATTTGAAAAATAAGTTACGTAATCATAATGGACTAAGCCAAAAACGAAAAGAAAAGTTTATAAATGGGTTTTTTAAGGCATCCGTTCTCAAAGTATCAAAACAAAAAAGCTGACATATGCCAGCTTTATGATACTTCGATCAATCAGGGTATTCCTGACAGGTTGCTCCCCAGCAGAGCCTGTTTCCGCTTACCTGATGCACAAATATAATTCATTATGAAATTGAAAACTGAAATAATTGAAAATAAAAAGCATTAGAAATGTCTATTAATGACTAACTACTAAAAAAAAGCATTAGAAATGTCTATTATGCCTTATTTTACTTTTGTTGTAAATATTTTATATATGGGTAATATTAAGCTATTTGAAAGTAAAAAGGTTCGTTCGGAATGGAACGAAAAAGAGCAACAGTGGTATTTTTCTATAATAAACATTATTGAAATCCTGACTGAAAGCCAAAGACCAAGAAAATATTGGGCTGACTTAAAGAAAAAGATATTACAAGAAGGGTTTGAGCAGTTGTCCGAAAAAATCGGACAACTGAAAATGGAAGCATCCGATGGCAAAAAATATCTGACTGATGTTGCCGATGTTAAAACATTACTTCGTATAATTCAGTCCATTCCATCCCCCAAAGCAGAACCTTTTAAACTATGGCTTGCTCAGGTAGGATACGAGAGACTTGAAGAAATAGAAAATCCTGAATTAGCGACTCGGTGTACACGAGAACTATATAAAGCAAAGGGTTATCCTGATGATTGGATAGAAAAACGAATGAGAAGTATTGCCATTCGTGAAGAATTGACAGAGGAGTGGAAAAATAGAGGAGTTCGAAAACAACTTGAATATGCAATATTGACCGCAGAAATTTCAAAGGCTACATTTGGACTTACTCCTTTTGAATATAAAAAAATAAAAGGTTTGAAAAGTCAGAATCTACGTGACCACATGACTGACCTTGAATTGATTTTTTCTATGTTGTGGGAAGCTTCTACGACTACTATTGTAAAAACAAAAAATCCCCCATCTCTTAAAAAAATAAAATTTTTCAAACGTACAGCTTGAATGCCAAAATGTAATGATTAGACGAATTATAGAGAATATAATCCTACAGTATGACAAGATAGAAGGATACGAACACATCCGATAAAAATTTGTAACAATCTAAAGTTTAGTACTTTAAAAATTAATTTTTACAATCCTAATGCAATTATTTCTTTTGGTTATTGTATAAATTCAAAACGAGGAATACATTTCCGAATCCGGACAAGTAAAATAATTAAAATATTTATCCCAATTTTCCCTATAATCGTCTCTTTCAAGCCCTTAGATTTCTCCAAATATTTTTTATTAACAGATTATCTTGTCTTGTTAATTTATTGAAAATCATAGCTTTAATTTTGTACTAAATTGCTAAATCGTTGATTTACAATGTGGTAAATTATTAACAGTTTTTATAAAAAAAGTTAATATTTGTCGAAAAAATATCAAAAAATTAATTTGGATTTTCTAAGTGAATCCTGATTATAAAATACTTTCTATTTTCCAAATTTTAAATTAACAATTTTCTATATTTTAATTAACCAATTTATTAACTTAAAATCCTAAAATCTAATCATTTTTGATGGTTACTAATTAATACTAACAGTTGTTAATTAAAAGTTTAAAATACTGAAAATCAAATAAAGTTTAATTTTTTCATTGTTTATAAAAGATAATAAATCATCTTTGCAATAGCTAAAATGAAAATTTTAATAAATATTTCAACAGTATTAACAAACATTAATAATCATCATATTTTTTTAAATTAATTTATAAAATATTAATATTATTATGAATAAATCGGATTTAAAAAATTTTGGATTTTTAAATATTCCAATTCCCAAAGATATAAATTTAGTAGAAGAAATAAATAAGCTGCGTAAAGAAAAGAATGCTGTAATTCTAGGTCATTTTTATATAGAAGATAAATTACAGGATATATCAGATTTTGTTGGTGATAGTTTGCAATTGTCACAACAGGCAGCAAAGACTAATGCTGATATTATTGTATTTCTTGGCGTTCACTTTATGGCCGAAACTGCTAAAATATTGTCACCTGAGAAGAAAGTTATTATTCCCGATCTTAAAGCAGGTTGCTCATTGGCTGATTCGTGTGATGCTAAAGATTTTAAAAAATTTATTGAGGCAAATCCCGGACATACAGTAATTTCTTATGTAAATACTACTGCAGATATTAAAGCTTTAACAGATATTATTGTTACTTCCTCAAATGCTAAAGAAATTGTTGAAAGTTTGCCAGCTAATAAAAAAATAATTTTTGGACCTGATAAAAATCTGGGTAATTATATAAATAGCATAACAGGACGAAATATGTTATTGTGGGATGGAGCCTGTCATGTTCACAAACAATTTGATTTGGAAGCAATTTTAAGATTGAAAAAAGAAAATCCTGATGCAAAAATAATTGCTCATCCAGAATGTGAACAGCCTGTGCTTATTGTTGCCGAACATATTGGAAGTACTGCTAGTATGTTAAAATTTACACAAACGGACAAATCAAACAAATATATTGTTGCAACAGAATCAGGAATTTTGCACCAGATGAAAAAAGCAAGTCCGAAAAAAGTATTTATCCCCGCTCCTGCCCTCGATTCTACTTGCGGATGTAATGATTGTAATTTTATGAAATTAAATACTATTGAAAAATTGTATAATTGTCTGAAATATGAATTACCCGAAGTTGTAGTGGATGAAAAAATAAGATTACAAGCTGAAAAATCAATAAGACGAATGTTGGAAATCTCCGCAAAACTTGGATTGTAAAAATGAAGCTGCTTATTTTTATATTATTTTTATGTCTTAGTTTTTCATTAATTTCGCAAAATACCAACGAATATAGAGTATCTGTTTATAACTGTTATGTTGCTCCAAATTATAGTAAATTACCTCCAATAAAACCAGGTTATGTTGGCGAAATTTCTATAGGACAAAATTTAAATGGCGAAAATTCATGGCATAAATATTATAATTATCCAACATTTTATATTTCAGTTTTTGGAGGATATCCTGGCAATAAGGAATATGGATATTTTTTTAGCCTGAGTCCTCAGTTTTTATTTACAAAACCAATAAACGATAAGCTTAATTGTGGTATTAAAACAGGTCTGAGTATTGCATATCACACTAATACTTATGATGTAACCGATAACAGTTCGAACATGTTGATAGGTTCGCATCTTACAGCAATAGCAAACATAGAAGTCGGGTTAAATTACGAATTTATAAAAAACAATTTCATTGGATTTGGTTTGGGTGCTTTACATTTTTCGAATGGACATTGCAAGTTGCCGAATATCGGTATGAATCTTCCGGCTGTAAATCTTTATTATAAATACAGATTAGATGAAATATTAATCTTAGAAGAAAATGAAAAAGATATTGTATTAAATAGTGATTGGAATTATTTTGCGTTTATTGGAATAGGAATGCATGAATATGGTTCGTCAACAAAACCTGCAAATGGACCTAAATACAGAGTTTATGATTTGGGTTTTGGTATTAGCAAACAGACAAATTTAATTCATAAATTCAGTCTTGGATTTAATTTGTTGAATTACGGTAGTTTTAAGAAATTTATAATAGATCAGGAATTAAACATTGGAGATCCATTTTTGAAAAGTTCGGCATTTACAGTATTTGGAGCACATGAATTTATGTTCGGTAAATTTGGTTTATATACAGAGCTTGGTATAGATATTTATAAACCTTTTTACAGATATTTTGTAACAATTTATGGCGATAAATTTGGCGCAAAAGATATTCTTAAATCAATAAATAGCAATAAGTTAGGTTTAAGATACAGGATAATTGATACAGAAAAATTTAAATCTGTTGTCGGAATTAATTTAAAAGTAAATTTAGCTCAGGCTGATTTTATTGAAATTTTTTATAGTTTTGAATTTTAAAAATAAGAGTTCGGATAAATTATTAATTTAAAAGTTTTAGATATGAAAAAGATAGTTTTGATAATTGTTTTTGCGGTGGTTTCAACAATTAGTTTTGCTCAGTTGACATTAGGTGGTCATTTTGCTTATAACAGTACATGGTTAATGAACAAACAAGTATTTGACGAAGGTGCCGAAATGGATATTGCTGCTTCTTTTGGAAATTATTATGGATTAATTGCTGGTTATTATTTCTCTGATGCTTTTGGTGTAGAAATAAACTTTAATTCAAATAAAATTGAACAGAAATATTCAGGAAGTATAAAGTATGTTTTAAACGACGAAAGAAATAATTACTCTGCTTCGACTGTATTAAAAACTACTGATATTCCAATTTTAATGAAATTCGGGAAAAATTCATATTTCGAATTAGGTCCTATATTTCAGTTAATAAATAAAGCAACTTATACTCGTACTTTTGATGAAATTAATGCTTTGAAATTAGGTTGGTATAATGATAGGTTATATTCTTATACAAATGTTTTGAACGAAGGAGTTAAAGCAGAGTTTAACGGAATGGGTATTGGTGTTTGTATGGGTTTTGGTGCAAACTTTAGTTTAATTGAAGATGTATTGAAATTAAATTTTGGAATGAGATTTAATTATATCTTAACAGATATGGGAGGAATAAATGGCTTAGGTTATAATAAGGAAGAACCAAATTATATTACAGATTCAGAAAGAGTTAATTTTAAAACTAACCCATTATATGGCGGTTTAAAATTAGGATTGGTCTATTTCTTTGAATAA
>JAQVEY010000447.1 GCA_028697515.1 Bacteroidales bacterium
CTTAGCCTCAGCCTTCTCCTCAGCTTTCTCCTTACCATTCCTTCTCGACAACTCTTTGCTGAACCTGGAATTTTTCTTTCTTCACTTTATCTTGAACATCTTTTTCCTTTTGCTGTAAGGATTCTAGAAACTGCTCCATTTCTTCACGACTCATTTCATTATCCTTAGGTTGAGGTTTTTTATCTTGCTGTTCGTCTTTATTTTCTTGATCCTTATTTTCATTCTGATCGCCCTGGTCTTTTTGATCGTCCTTATTATCCTTATTCTGGTCTTTTTTATCCTGTTGGTCTTTCTTGTCTTGCTGTTGCTGCTGGTTTTGACCGCTACCACCACTTTCTTTGATTTTTGTAGCCACAGCCATGTTGTATCTACTCAAATCATGTGTGGGATCAAGTTTTAAAGCATTTTTATATGATTGTATGCTCTTATCATATTCTGCAGCTTGTAAATAAGAATTCCCAATATTATAAAAAGCATCTGCCTTCTCTTTTCTGCTTCCTGTCAATTTGAGATAGTTTTCATAATTGCTCGTTGCATCTGTAAATTTTCCGTTACGATATTGTGATGCCCCTATATTGTTATAAAGCTCTTTAATATCAGGATTGATTTTTAATGCTCTGTTATAATTTAATTCAGCCTTATCATATTCCTTTTCAGTATAAAACTTATTTCCTTCTCTAATAATCTTCCTTTCTTCTTGAGAATAAGTAAATGTTGAAATACATACAAATAGTATTGTATAAATCCACAATTGAATCTTAATATGTTTTGTACTGTTAATTTCCATTTGAATTAAGTTTTTCTTTAAACAAATTTATTTTTTTGAGTACATCATTTTTCTTTTCAGAAATTATAATATCAGCAATTAGCAGTAGTAAAGCAAGAAATGCCATAATCTGAAATTGATCATCAAACTCTGAATAGTCTTTTTTCAGGACTTCACCTTTTTGTAATTTGTTAATTTCATTCAATATTTTATCCGAGGCATCAGCTGAATTTGTTGCTCTGACAAATATGCCGCCTGTAGTTTCAGCTACATCTTTCAGTGTTTCTTCATCAGGGATAGACATTATTACATTACCATTACGGTCTTTCATAAATCCCCCGCCTCGTTTTGCAGGTATTGGAGCTCCTCCGGGAGAACCCATCCCAACCGTATATATCAAAATGTTTTTTTCTTTAAGTGTTTTTGCAATAGCAACTGCATCATCTTCGTGATTTTCACCGTCTGTTATTAAAATAATTATTTTCGAAATTTCTTCATCTTTAGTAAATGAATTTGCAGAAAGCTCAATAGCCTTTCCAATTGCAGTGCCTTGTACCGGAACCATATCGGTACTTACAGTTGATAAAAATAGCCTTGCTGATCTTATATCATCTGTAATTGGCATTTGAACAAAGGCGTCGCCGGCAAAAACAATTAATCCAAGTTTGTCGTTTTGTAATTTGCTTATAATTCTTTCTATGAATTTTCTTGCATTTTCGAGACGATTTGGTTTTATATCCTGCGCAAGCATAGAATTTGAAACATCGAGAGCAACAATAATTTCAACGCCCTGTCTTGTAACATCTTTTAGTTTCGAACCGAATTGTGGCCTTGCTAATGCGATTGACATGGATGTTATTGCAAGACAAACTAAAATCAGTTTCCAAACTCTGCGTACCGGACTGTAATCAGGTATAAGTAACTTAATCAGTTTTAAGTCTCCGATTTTTCGTATTCTAGATTTTCTTACATATACCGATATAATAAATAGTAATATTATTACTAATGTTATTAATAAAAGCCATAAATATTTCGGTTCCTGAAATCTAAACATATCTTAAAAAGTATTTTTTAATATTGTTAAACCTAATATTTGTTCTATTATCAAAATTCCCAAAGCAATTAGCATTATTATACCAAATTCTTCGCGGGGTTGGGAATATGACCTCACTTCAAGCTGAGTTTTCTCTAATGCATCAATTTCTTTGTAAATTTCCCTCAATTTATTGTTGTCTGTAGCTCTAAAATATTTACCTCCAGTTTGTTCTGCAATGGTTTTTAGCACATCTTCATCAATTCTTACTTCTACATTTTGGTATTGAATGCCAAAATTTGTCTGAAAAGGGTAGGGGGCCATGCCATTTTTCCCAATGCCAACTGTATATACTCTGATTCCATATTCTACTGCGAACTCAGCAGCAGCCAAGGGTGAAACATTTCCCATGTTATTTACGCCGTCTGTAAGCAAAATGATAACTTTGCTAACGGCCTTGGAGTCTTTAAGTCTGTTTACTGCTGTTGCTAATCCCATTCCTATGGCTGTTCCGTCTTCGATAATACCACTTTTAACTTCACTAAAAAGATTGAGTAATACAGCGTGGTCTATTGTTAAGGGACATTGAGTATAACTCTCTCCTGCAAAAACCACCAAACCCATTCTATCATCAGGACGACTGGAAACGAATTCCATTCCAATCTCTTTTGCGGCATCAATTCTGTTTGGCTTAAAATCCTCGGCTAACATACTACCACTTATA
>JAQVEY010000448.1 GCA_028697515.1 Bacteroidales bacterium
TATTGATACAAAAGATAGAACACGGATGACACGGATTGCACGGATTTGCACGGATAATAGTTTAAATAGTGGAAATGTGGTTGTGGGGTGAGATATTGACACAGAAAATAGAACACGGATGGCACGGATTGCACGGATTGTCACGGATAATAGTTGAAATAGTGGAAATACGGCTGTGGGGTGAGATATTGACACAGAAAATAGAACACGGATGACACGGATTGCACGGATTGTCACGGATAAGGATTATAATGTTTAAAAGCAATAATTTGGTGACGTCATCTTTATGGGTGGCGTTTTTTGTTTTAGCAAGCCGCTAAAAATTGTAGTCTTAGAGGCGGAATCCTGAAAACAATTTAAAATATTTCGCTGTAAACGAATAAAATGCGTATGGAAAAGAGTCGTTTAAAAGAAATCATGCTTGATCAGAAGGAAAGCTTCAATCGCCGTTTTTTGACCTTTTTAATGAGGTCAAAAAATTTCTAGAATAACTTTTTAACTTATACACTTTATGGGATACTGCTAGATTGTGGAAATACGGCTGTGGGGTGAGATATTGACACAAAGGATAGAACACGGATGACACGGATTGCACGGATTGACACAGATAAGGGTTGAGATAGTGTGAATACGTCTGTGTGGTGCAATTTTTAAATTGATAAGTGTTTTACTTTTTGTGGAACGCTTTTATTATTTGTAAATTGTATTTTTAAATTTACAAATTAAAGGAATGTAATGTATCAAAGCCCAATATGGGCGACATTATGGTAGGGTTAAATAAAATTTTCTATTAAAGTTCCCTGTATTTGTAACATAAATTACTTATTTTTGCCCTGTATTTGATACAAAATATTTGTTTTTTTGCCCCTATTCTGTTACAAATGCGTATATTTGCATTTGATTTTTAATTGTTTGATTTATGTTTAAGAGAGATATTCTTGATGATTTGAATTTTTGGGCTTCTAAACCCAACAGAAAACCTCTTGTTTTAAGGGGTGCTCGTCAGGTTGGTAAGACTACTGTCGTAGATTATTTTGGGAAGGATTTCGATAATTTTATTAATGTAAATTTGGAAGATAGAACGCTTGCTGCCATTTTTGATTCTTCTAATTCTATTAATGATCTTATTATTGACTTGTTTGCTTTTAAGGGGATTCAAAGAAAGAATGGTCGAACATTAATATTTATTGATGAAATTCAAAATTCGCCTAAGGCTGTAGCTCGTTTACGTTATTTTTATGAGGAAATGCCAGAGGTTTTTGTTATAGCTGCTGGTTCTTTACTTGAGAGCTTGATTGATGTCCATATTTCTTTTCCTGTTGGTAGGGTGGAATATATGGCTATTCATCCTTTTTCTTTTCGTGAGTTTATGGTTGCTGAGGGTAATGAATTGTTAAGGCAAAGAATTTCTGATTCTCCAAGTTCATCAATTGTTTTTCACAATAAGTTGATTTCTTCTTTTAATCGCTATGCTTTGATAGGGGGTATGCCTGAAATTATTAAATCTTATTTTAATAATCAGGATATTGTTTCGCTTGCTGATATTTATGAGTCTTTATTGCAAGGTTATAGGGATGATGTTGAAAAATATGCTACAAATAGGACTCAAATGGAGGTTATTAGATATATTCTTACTTCCGGATGGGCTATGGCCGGTCAATCTATTAAATTCAATGGTTTTGCCGGTTCTGAATATAAGTCTAGAGAAATGGGTGAGGCTTTCCGCACTTTGGAGAAGGCTATGCTTTTAGAGTTAGTTTATCCTATTACTCAGACTTGTTTGCCTGTTTTGCCAGAAAGGAAACGTTCTCCTAAACTTATTTGGTTAGATTCAGGTTTAGTGAACTATGCTGCCAATATTCAAAAAGAAGTGTTTGGGGCTAAAGATATTTTAGATGCTTGGAGAGGACATTTAGCTGAACATATTATTGCTCAAGAGTTGTGTACTTTGTCAAATAAGGTAACTAATAAAAGATTTTTCTGGACAAGGGCTAAGACTAATGCAAGTGCTGAGGTTGATTTCGTTTTTAATTTTGATTCTCATTTAATCCCTATTGAGGTAAAGACTGGTCATAATTCTCATTTGCGTTCTTTACATTCTTTTGTAGATAATAGCGAAAATTGCAGATTAGGTGTTCGTGTTTGGTCGGAGCCATATTCTGTTGATACGGTAAGGACAATAAGTGGAAAAGAGTTTAAATTGTTGAATATTCCTTTTTATTTGTTTGGCTTTTTACCAAAAATTTTGGAGAAGGAATCATGATAATTAAGTGAAAATGTACAAGTGAAAATAAGATAAACAGGTCATATTGTATAGACCCTTTAAATAGTGAAACTCTATAAAATTTGTATTCCAAATAGATAGAAGGTGGTGGCATGGGATTGACACAAAGGATAGTGTTAATGCCTGAATATGGTTGACCACTATTTCTCAACTTTCAATAAAATTTGCAAAGAATACATTTTGATTCTGAGCAGTTTTCTTGCCCTGTTTTTTAGAGGGCTCGATGCCCTCAAAAAACA
>JAQVEY010000449.1 GCA_028697515.1 Bacteroidales bacterium
AGGATTGACACCTCTGTTATAAATTCCGTCAGTAGCAAGTATTATTGCACCCAGATTCATTCCTGAAAATCGAGATATAATCTCTGGAAAAACAGAAGATATATCTGTAATTTCGCCATCGAAATTAAGGCTTGAATCATTTGAGGTAATTTCGGAGAATTGCAAATATTTTACATCAAAAGATTTGCTCAATTTATCCAAAAGTTCATTAATGTCTTGTTTGTATGTGGTTTTATAATAAGACGAATCACGGTTTAGAATAATTGATCTTGAATTGTCCTGAACAAAAACTACAATAGGTTTCTGAATAATTATTGCAGAGCTTTTAAATATAGGATTAAGAAGGAGTAAAAGGATGATGAAAATAAACATAAATCTTAATCCTGTCATCAAAAATCTTTTCCATTTTTGAAGTTCTGAGAATAGCTTATCTTTATAGTAAAGTAAAAATGAAACAGTTGCTGCAATTATGGCAGCCACTATTATAAGATATGAAGGATATTCAAAATAGATTGTCAAGGTAGTAACTATGTAAGCATTGCACCGCAGACATTAATAACCTGACCTGATATGTAAGATGACATATCGGAACCTAAAAATACTACTAAGTCGGCAACATCTTTTGGTTGTCCGGCACGTCTTAACGGAATTTTTTCAGCCCATTCCTTTCTTGCATCTTCGGGAATAGCTTTAGTCATTTCGGTTTCGATAAAGCCGGGAGCAATAGCATTACAACGAATGTTTCTTGGCCCAAGTTCTCTAGCAATAGATTTTGTAAATCCAATTATACCTGCTTTTGAGGCGGAATAATTAGCCTGACCCGCATTACCAGAAACTCCGACAACAGAACTTACATTAATTATCGAACCGCTACGCTGTTTCAACATTGTTTTTTGAACAGCTTTAGTTAGGTTAAATACAGATTTGAGATTTACGTTAATAACCAAATCCCATTGTTCTTCAGTCATTCTCATTAGTAAAGCATCTCTCGTAATACCTGCATTATTAACTAAAACATCTATTCTTTCAAAATCCTTTAATATGTCTTCTACAGTTTGAGCCGAACTATTCATGTCAGCAGCGTTAGAAACATATCCTTTCGCTTTAATTCCTTTTGAATTAAGCTCTTTTTCCAGACTTACAAAGTTTTCTTCTTTTGAAATATCTGTAAAAACAATATCAGCACCTGCATCTGCACATCCAATGGCTATGGCTCTGCCAATACCACGGGCTGCACCTGTTACCAAAACTATTTTTCCTTGTAATAATTTCATATTCATAAGATTTATATTATGCAAAACTAAATAATTTCTTTGGATTATCAAAAATCTACTCCTAATTGGGATTGGATAATAGATTTATTATAAAGTCTGGTTTAAGACATTTAAACTTCTTATATAATATACCTTATTTGGAATTTTTTTCCAGTTTTTTGCCATTATTCTGCCAGATATTATATTCTTGGATGCCGGAAAAACATCTTCAATTGTATTACAATAATCTTCAAGTAATGATTCTGCAGTTTTTTCATTAAACTCAGTATATACGATGTTCGGTTCATACATTCCTTTAAATTTCCTTATTGCTTTAAGCGACACCGGATTAAAAAAGTAATGAATTTTATAATTTTTAACAGCTGCAAGGAAATATACAAGGCTTAAGTTAATTGGAAAAACATCTTTATCGGATTGAAAAATAAGAATTTCGTTGAACTGACGTCCTTGCTTTCTCTCTTTTTCAGCAGCTATAAGGGTTTTTACAAATATCCTGTTTAGCATATATATTTCATAACAAGAATCAATTTTCTGAGATAGCCATAGATTTTTTATTTTGTTGATTAATGGCTCAAGTATATCAATAATAAACTCAGAATGTAATGAATTTTCAAGGTAGTAATCATATAATTTTTCAAATCCATCAACATCTTTTTCGGCAACTTTTAATAACATTTCAAAAACACTCGAAGAAGAATTGTCGCTTTTAAATATCTCGTTGTTGCATAAATTAGTACATTCTTCATCTGATAAATCAGCTATTTTACTTACTTTATATCCTGCATTTTTTAAAAATACTATTTGTAATAACTTCCTTAAGTTATCGGTGTCGTAGAAGCGTATATTAGTTTCGGTACGAGTGGGATGTAGTAAATTGTATCTCCTTTCCCAAGCTCTGATTGTGGGGGATTTAATTTGACTCAGAATTTCAAGTTCTTTAATAGAATATGTGTCTTTATTCATAAAATATTTTAATTCTGATGATTTAAGTTTTAATAAACGAACTTATAATAAACATATTTTTAGCAAATGTATATAAATTTCATCACTCAGAATAATAAATATATAAATATTTAAGTGAAATTTATAAATTATGACATATTTTGAATATGAATTCAATATTTGGAAATATTAGTAGAATTATATAATTTTTATTTTTGAAACATATAATGATAATTAAGCTTGTCAAATATTATAACAATTGTTACTTTTGTTATTAAAATAAAATAAGATTATGAAGATTTCGAT
>JAQVEY010000450.1 GCA_028697515.1 Bacteroidales bacterium
TTGTTTATTTCATCTTCATTAGAATCATTAAAACTATAAAAAAACTCTATTGTGTCTGATGGGAACCCCACCTCCTCTGCTATATCAACAGGTAAATCATTAACAAATACCTCAATAGATGTAAATGATTCAATACTACAACTTCCGTTAGTGGTCAACAATTTATAAATACCGGGTTCTGTGACTATATATGTATCTGAGTTTGCTCCAGGAATATCCTCATCATTTAAAGTCCACTGTAAAGGATACAAGACTCCGTTATCCATTTGTAAAAGTACCGATTCTCCTTCACAAAACTCAATAGGTCCGGCAGCAACAATATTTGCAGTATCCGGCGGAAAACTCATATTGATGGTAATGGGGTCAGATTGACCAGTACAACCATTTTCTGTAATTTCCACATAATAAGTTCCCACTTCAGTAGGCATTAAATTACTGTAAATTTCATCTGGAATAGCCAAGCCATCTTTAAACCATTGATAATTCGAATAGCCCCAAGCTGTCCAAAAATTCGGTAAAGGTTCTCCATCACATAAATTTAAATCTCCCCAATATTCAATAACAGGCTCAGGACATTCTCCCGGCAACTCAACTTTTACACCGTAATCACCCTGAACAGGTAATTTCGAATCTACGACTACAAAATATTCTGTTCCCGCAGATACGTTAAAATCAGAATAGCCAATAGTGTCAGTTGTGAGATTAAACCAAACCGAACCAAGCCAAGTGTTTTCATTACAAATAGGGAATACCATACAATTCATTATGCCTGGAATTTTTTCGGTAAGATATAGTTTTGCAGGACCTGTATATTGAGCAGTAAAACTATAAATAATTTCAGGACCATCAAGATCTGTAGCAGGATGATAGTCTTCAACATTATTCACTCCATTCGTTTGAGTGTTATCCCAATACCATACATTTGGAGTCAGGGCAATTGAGGTTGAACAATCAAGTAATCCCGGATCAGGAATGGTTGCCCACGAGTAATATTCATTCTGATCATCAGCTTCGGGAACAACATTAGTTCTGTCAACTACAAAAAATATGTATTTCGATCCCGGGGTCAAGCCCGCAGGCATTGTTAGTACCGTATTTATATTTGTTGAGGCCGATGGCACTAGCTCAGGAACTACATCCGCACCTAAATATAAATCCGTACCAAAGTCAAAAACATCGTCATCGGACATAAAATATTCAATCGCATTTTCAGCAGCAGTAGTATTTCCAATATTTTTTACATTACAATTAAAATTAACATTAGTTTGTTCCGATTCTATGTATTCCGGCGTCATCGTTCCACTTGTTATGATGATGTCAGCATCAATTGTCGGGCAAATAACTTCGATATCGAAACTTGGTTCTAAAGCTGTTGTGCTTTCTACTGCTAACCAATAGGTCCCGGGCTCAGTGTCATCAAGGATAAAGCCATTGTTTCCATAAGTTATCAGCGAGTCCTGATGAGGATGACTTAACAATAAAGCGTACATATCACCATCGCTTACATTGGTAAATTTTACCCTAATTCTCCCTGGCAATGTTGTAGTAAAATAATAAACCAGTTCTTTCCCTGGAGTTACAGGATATGTATTTTTGTAATAATTAATATAATCAATCCCTGTTGATAAATCCTGACTTAAAGGAGTCGCACAAGACAACTCAACGGCACCCGATACATCTAAATTTGTAAAAGAAGCCGTTGGAATTGCTCCAATCACTGCAGCCTGACTACTGGTAAAGTCATACGATCCCGGTGTCAAATCATTACAATAAAAATATCCATTAGACGAGCCTCCCCAACCCCAATTAACATGAAAATAGTCCAAACCCTGATAGCCGTCAAAGACAAAAGCATGACCTCCTGAACCATGACCAGAATAGTAAATCGGTCTCGAGTTATCTATTTCTCTTCTCAATATTGTATTCCATGTATCATCAGTATAATTGCTCTTATTTACTAATACAACATTTTTATAGTCAAAATAATTTTTAAGAGCAGTCGGCACACTTCCTGAATAAGCTCCCGAACCTGTTGGTGAATAACCCATGTTTACAGAGACCCCGCAATGATACATAAGTTCAGCAACATCAGCATTTCCGCTTCCATCAGGCATTGAAGCATAGTCATAAGTTGTGGCGGAAAAGTCGGCACACTGCTCTCCATAAACAGAATGTGTATAACAATAAGTTCCTGTTCCATTCACAGGATGTTCATTACATCTAATTACCTGAGCCATAGCAGTTGCAACACAGCCTGTATAAACATGCCCGCAAGGGCCAGCACCATCAACCGGACACTGTGCATTATAACCACAACCCTGATTCCAAGTCGTTGACATCAATGGGGATACGTCTTTTGCCGGACGCAAACCCAATTCCTGACCATTAGAGAGTTTTGTTCTCAGCAATAATGCGTAATCTGATGCTCCAAGATCATTCACCCTTAAATACTGTATCTGCTCAGCATACAAATTTATCCAGTATGCAAATGACGGACTCCATTCCGACTCAATCATCGAA
>JAQVEY010000451.1 GCA_028697515.1 Bacteroidales bacterium
ATTACATTTTCATAATCGTATTGCAAATCCTCGTGCAACGATGCTATTGTCTTTTTTACGGCTACTAGTTGACGGTCGTAAATGTTTAGTAAAACTGTGTTTTTGCGAAAGTTAGGAAATGTTTGCTTAAGCTTGGAGCAGAAATACATCATGAGTTCTACTTCTGTTTCTTTCTTGCGCGAATAACGGATGTGTTTTTTTATATTACGAAGTATTTTCCTGACACTCTTTTTGGCAAGGTATGGTGTTTTACGGTTTATTAATTTGAAATCTTCGTCTATTTCGGTTTTTAAATCTTTTATATATGTCTGCTCGTCTGATTCCTCAAACAGCAGGTAAGACAATAGTTCCTTATTTTCTTTTTTGTATTTTGTGAGATCTAGACAAAGCTTAAGTAGCTCATCAGACGAACGATTTTTTAGTTCTTGCTTTAGCTGACTTATTGTTGCAGGTTTCATAAAAACAAATGTAGAAAACAAATGACAAATGACAAGCACCAAATAACAAATCCCAAAATTAGCAGAATCGATTGTGATTTATTATTATTTTTTGCCCACCCTGCCCCTTGCAAAGGGCGAGGAGGTTAAAAGTTTTATTTATTCTTTCAATAATCCTTTGCATTTTATTTGAATTGTTTTCTTAACAAATGTGATATCTGAGAGAATGTCTTTATTGCTAAATCTAATAACTTCGATTCCGAAACTATTCATAACATTAGTTCTATGTTCGTCGTATAATTTTGCAGATTCTTGATGATGTGTTGCTCCATCAATTTCAATGACTAATTTGATTTTATGACAATAAAAGTCAGCGATGTAATTACTAATCGGGTGTTGTCTTCGAAATTTTAATCCTAAAATAGCGTTTTCTCGGACTATTTCCCATACAATATTTTCAGGTTTAGTCATTCTTCTTCTTAGTTGCTTTGCTCTGTCCATTATTAATGAACTTGCCCCGTAGAACATTGTAACTTTATTTAATTCATTACTGTTTTGCATACGGGAAACATTTTTTACAAAATAAATATTTTGTTTTTATAATTGCAAAATGTTAGATATTCTATTGTTTTTCTTGCCAACCCTGCCCCTAAAAATCCCTAAAGGGAGCCAGCCCACTAGTGCTTCGTGTGTCGGATCCCTTTAGGGATGCAAGGGGTGTGATGGCCAAAATATCACTCTTTCACAAACTTCCCATACAAATTTGCACCTCTAATCCTTACCAAATACATTCCCACTGGCAAATTTCCAATATCAATTTTATTGGTTCCAGATTGTACTTTTTGCTGGTATATGACAACTCCGTTATTGGAGTAAATTTCAAGAATATCATTTTTTATATCTGTTGACAGCTCAAAATTCAACTCATCAGTTGCAGGGTTTGGATAAAAAGTCAGAAACTTTGGTTTTGTTCTGATGTTCTCAATTCCGTTGTTATCGAAAGTGTATTTTGAAACCGCTCTCCTTCCACAAAACCATATATTGTCGTTGGGATCCAGCGTAATTGAATATATTTCTTCTTCAAATCCTGTTGGGTACAGATATTCTGAAGAAAAATCATCAAATTTGAGTACTCCATTTATACAGCCTGCCCATTTTGTACCATTCTTATCAACTTTTATAGCATTGAACCTGCTAAAACCTGTTACAAAAGCTGAATCATTATGTAAGATACTGACTTCCTGATTATAAACTAGGGCAATGCCTCTAATTGTTGCTATCCAAACACTATCATTCTGAAAAGCGATGTCATTAACTGAGTTACTCATAAGTCCCGAATCTGTTGTAAATATAGTCCAATTTGTTCCATCGTATTTTAAAGCACCGAGAGTACTTGTTATCCATATTTCATTTTCATCACGTGGTACTATTTTAAAAAAACCACTAGTTGCAGCATTTGTCATGTCAATTTTCGACCATTCTGTGCCATCAAATTTGTACAGGTTTCTTTCTAATGTTTTTATCCATAGACAATTGTTGTATGATGCAATGCATTGAATCCCTGTAATGTCTTCACCGCAAAGTTGAAGAATCTGTTCTGCTGCTTGTTCTGTAGTTTGCTTAAACAATCCGCTTGATGTCCCGTACCATAAATCTCCATTAGTATCAGTACAAATAGATGTCGTTTTTTCTGAGCTGATATTATTAGCAGTAAAAGAGTTATTCCATGTTTCTCCATCGAAAAAAGACAGATAAGATTTGCCCAGCCATATTTTATCTTCATTAAATGCAATTTCACGAGGATAACCAATATGAGATTTCGGATACATCAATTCAAAACTGTCAGCAACTTGTTTTATGAGGCAACCGCCACGTATATCATCATAGTCAAAATAGCCGGCAAGCCAGATATGTTCGTCAGAGTCAGATTTAATGTCACTTATTATAACATCTTGTTCATTAAGAAAATCATTTTTAATCCAGCTAGTATCGTTCTGAATATAAATATCATTACTGGTACCCAGCCACATTCGGTTTTGGTTATCCTGAAATATAGCAGTAAATGATGTGTTGCCG
>JAQVEY010000047.1 GCA_028697515.1 Bacteroidales bacterium
ATCCTGAGCGTTGATTGTAAATGCTGCCCCAAAGATAACAGCAAAAATAAGGAAACACTTATTAGCATGTTTTCTTAAGTTTTGAGTAAATTCTTTCATAATTTTAGTTTTTAGTTAGTACTAATATTGCAATAATTGTGTAAAATTACAAAAAGTATGGATATACATTGATGATATATAAAAATATTTTAAATCTATTTTACTTGGTCATGAACAAATAATTTATATTTTTGCACAATTATTAGTTAGAGCCATTAGCTCAGTTGGTTTAGAGCACTAGCTTGACAGGCTAGGGGTCACTGGTTCAAATCCAGTATGGCTCACAAGCACCAAGCCCCGCGCAGCGGGGCTTTTTCATAAAATCAAAAAAATCTTACAATGCTTGCATTAGTAAGATTTTTTTGATTTTATGAAAACCCATTTTGCATTAAGCAAAATGGGTGGTGCTTGGGTACAAGAGCCCCTCACTCTGGATCAACAAAATGTGTCAACATTTTGTTAATCCAGTAAAAGCAAATCATCCTTTGCATTAAGTAAAATAAATAAATTAGGCTGTCTATAAAGTATTTTCGACCTTGTTTTATACGGAACAAATTTAACACAACATAACAGGGTGTAATAGATACAGATACTAATTAAGTAATTTTCCTTCAAAATATTTAAGTGAAATTACCTAATTTTTGAAGTCCATTTGTTATTTAACTTTGTAGGAAACAATAAAACTAATGATTATGAAAAAAACTAAGTATTTTGTGTTCTTATTTGTAGTTTGTTTGTGGTATAATCAGACAAATGCTCAAACTTCTTCCTACAGAGTTATTAACGATGAAGGTATAGGTAATGTTATTTTTGCTGGAGAATCTATTCCCAATTCGCAAGAGAGTAGTGTTACAATTATTAATCAAGTTAAGAGTGGCAATCCAATATTTGCCCGTGCTTATTTCCCAAAAACTATCTCAGCTTATTCTATAAAACCGGATGAAAATATTATTGCTCAAGTTTTTGTTGACAATAAATCAGTTGATAGAATGTACATTAAACCAAAACCTGAATGGGATCAGATGCTAGTTTATGTTTGTCAAACAGGAGATGATGATTTTCAGAGACTATCAGATGAATTGTACTATTTAGATGCAGGGGAACATGTGTTGACCATAAAGATTGGACTTCAGGTGTTTTCACATTATGAGAAAGTTCTTAAAGATGACGGGAGATTTATTGAAGAGAGGGTAGACAAAATAATTCCACTATCTGAAGGAAAATTAACTGTTATTACAGAATAATTTAAGTCCATTTGTGAGATATTACAAGTAATAGGTTGCTTGTAAAAAAATCATTCCAACAAAAGTATTATAAAAGTATAACTAAAAGTTGGGATGATTTTTTTTATTTAATACTTAATTTTAATAGTTTGTGTCCGGTCTGGACCAACAGATAAATATTTAACTTTCACACCTGTTTTAAGGCTTATGTATTTTAAATAGTTAAGCAATTCTATTGGTAAATCTTTTGTTTTTTTACAATTCGTAATGTCTTTCTTCCAGCCTGGTAATTCCTCAAAAATAGGTTCAATGCTATCGTTAATTTCGTATGGTACATAGTCTATTAATTGTCCATTAATTTTGTATCCAACTGCAACTTTAATAGTTTCAAAACCACTTAAAACATCTGCCTTTGTTATAATTATTTTAGTAACACCATTTAACATTACAGCATATTTGAGAGCAACCATATCAAGCCAGCCACAACGTCTTGGACGTCCTGTTGTGGACCCATATTCATGGCCTTTGTCTCTTAATGCTTGTCCTGTTGCATCGAAAAGTTCTGTAGGAAATGGACCACTTCCAACTCTTGTGCAATATGCCTTTACGATTCCAAATACTTCCCCAATTTTATGAGGTGAAACTCCTAATCCTGTGCATACTCCAGGAGTTGTTGTGTTTGAAGATGTTACAAATGGATATGAACCGAAATCAATGTCTAGCATCGATCCTTGAGCCCCTTCTGCAAGAATACTCTTTTCATTTAATAATGAATCGTTTACAAAGATTTCAGAATCAATATATTTAAAGAGCTTTAGAAATTCAATTGCCTTAAACCATTCTTTTTCATAATCAGAATTCTTTTCTGAAAAATTATATCCTGCAAAGATCTTTTCGTGATGAGATTTAATGATATTATATCTTTGTGAAAAATCTGGACTAAATATGTCGCCAATTCGAAGAGCCATACGGGCTGTTTTATCAGTATAGGCAGGACCAATTCCTTTTAGAGTTGAGCCAATTTTAGTATCTCCTTTATACTCTTCGTAAGCTTTATCAAGTAATCTGTGTGTTGGCAAAATCAACTGAGCTTTTTTACTTATATAGATGTTAGTTTTTGCATCTGCACCAATTTTTTCAGCATCTTCTATTTCCTTTTTCAGAATAACTGGATCAATAACAACTCCGTTTCCAATAATATTTATCTTTTCTTTATGGAAAATTCCCGATGGAATTGTATGCAAAACATGTTTTATTCCATTAAATTCTAATGTGTGACCGGCATTTGGACCTCCCTGAAACCTTGCAATAATATCATATTTCGGAGTAAGTACGTCAACAATTTTTCCTTTTCCTTCATCTCCCCATTGTAAACCTAACAAAACATCTATCTTCATTTTAATAATAGTATTTAAATAATATATCTTTTATGGATTCGTATTTATTGACTTGTAACAGCTCAACTGTTTTTCGTCTTTTTTTTGCATTCTTCACAGATACCATAAAAATATAAAGAATGTAAATTAATCTCAAAGCTATAGGTCTTTGAAATTGTTTTTTCTATTTCTGTAATTCTTGGATCACAAAATTCAATTACTTTGTTACACTCTGTACATATTAGATGGTCGTGTTGAGTACATGCGTAGGCTTTTTCGTACAAACTTATGTTTTTGCCGAACTGGTGTCGTTTAACTAATCCTGCATCAAGGAAAATCCCAATATTATTATATAAAGTAGCACGACTAACCCGATAGTTTTTATTCTTCATTGAAATATACAAACTCTCAATATCGAAATGCCCGTTTCTACTGTATATTTCCTCAAGTATTGCATTTCTTTCAGGTGTCTTTCTTAAAGATTTTCTTTCCAAATACTCTGTTAAAATATTTCTTACAGGGATGTTATATTTTTTGATATCCATGCTATAATAATTTTAGACTAAATTAAAATAGTTTTTTATTATGACAAATTTAATCTGTCAAAACTTATCAACATTGCATAAACAGTTGGTCGGAGAAAAATTGCAAGTATTTTAACATTTTAATTAAAAAAAAAGACTATTTTTTTAATTCGTATATAGAATTGTAGTAAATTGCATACTGAATCAAAAACCAAATAATTATGAAAACAAGAATTTTACTTATTTTATTAGTGTTGATGTGTAGCGTAACGATTGCACAGCAACAGTTGCCCAATAATAGTTTTGAAAATTGGAGCCAAACATTTTTATATGAAGGGCTGTCCGTCTGGCAAAGTTCAAATGGTGGTAATATTCCTGATAATTCTGGAGTTGTAAAGTCTGAAGACTCGTACTCAGGGGATTATTCAGTCAGACTTCAATCATTATTGTATAACGAAGATACTATATTTTCGTATTTCTATCATGGATATTTATCAGGTGATGGACCTGGTGGAGGAATGCAATATTCAGAGGATTTTGATGGTATTTCAGGATATTATAAGTGTAATATGGCAGAATATGATTCCGCTGTCGTATTGGTAGTTAAATTTCTAGATTCAAACCCCACATGGTTTTTTGGGAAGCTTGGTGGGATACATGAAGATTGGACATACTTCCATTTTGACATGCCTCCAGTAATATGTGATTCTGTTTTTGTCGGTTGTATCTCTGGTGATATTTTCTCAGAATATGTATATGATTTTGATTCGTGGGTAATGTTTGATAGTCTTTATTTTACTTTTTCTGGTGGTGAAGACCCAGATCCGGAGCTAATTCCTAATTATGATTTTGAGGATTGGCAAAATTTTTATTGTTCAAATGTTGATGATTGGCATTCTTTAAATAGTACTTTTAGTGGAATGGGAGTTGAGCCATTACTGCAATCTGAAGATGCATATGATGGAGATTATGCAGCTGAACTTACAACTTATTTAATTATGGATTCATACATCATCCCCGGATATCTGTCAATTGGTGAAATATATGTTGATGATGATGACCCTGTTAGAAAAATTCCTTATACAGACAAACCTGATAAACTTACCGGTTATTATAAATTTATGCCTGTTTTGGACGACAATGGTGTCGTTCAGATAAATTTCACAGCTCTTGGAGAAACAATAGGTGGGGGACAATATGTTTTTACTGAAGCAACAGAATATACATATTTTGAAGTCCCTATCGAATTTGTTGGTGACCCGGATAGTTTATTGCTAGTTTTTAGCTCTGGAGGTGTAGAAGGGTCTAATTTAGTTTTAGACGATATAAGTTTTGAGTTTTCTGTAAGCACAGAATTAGATAATACTCCAGCAATTAATATTTTCCCTAATCCTGCAAGTAATTATATTTTGGTTGAATTTCCGGATATGTCAAGTGTTGAAAAATTTGTAATTACAGATATTCAGGGCAGAATTATTAAGGAAATTGAATTAGGCAAAAGTAATCTTGTAGAAATTGATATATCAGATATTTCAGATGGTATCTATATTATTAAATGTCACAATTCATCCTTACATAAAAAAATCATTATTAGAAAATAATTGATTACTGTCTAAAATACGAAGGTAATTTGTTAATACTCTTTAAGTATTAATTTAGCATTGCAGTTAGTCTTTAAGAAACTGTATAGATATAATATTAAATTGTTTAAAATGAGTTTCCATTAAACTATGACCTGCTTCTGAAACCATTACAGTATCTATACAATTGAGTTTGTCGCAAATATGTTTAACGCTTTCGTAAGGTACCCATGTATCTTTTGTGCCAAAGAAAGCAATGGATTTTGTATTTAAATTAAGGCCATTTATTTCTGTAGTGTTCTTTGCTCTCGAAAAGGATCTTAAGAATGCAAGACAAAATCCATCATTATTTAGAGCCTTGTAATATTCGTCAACAACAACAGCCTCAACTTCTGAAGAAAAAGATGATTCTAGAATTTTTTGTATTCTTTTGGGCTTTAAGTAAATATGCTCTCCTGCAATGCACATTATTCTTTCGATTGGAGGAAAAGCTGTTATATACTGACTAAATTCTCTTTTTGGTTTGAGTTCTGCAAACAGTGCCGGTGCTACAAAAATAAGCTTATTAACTCTCTGAGGTTTTTGAATTGCCATACATTGCGCAATACCTCCACCCATGGAATGACCAATTAGATTCCATTTTGCATTACGATCTATACTACCCAAAAGCTTCCATATTAATGATGCCCTGTTTTCAATAGAATAATTAAAATCAGGGTTTTTATCGCTATATCCAAATGGTGGAATATCAACAGCAACAATATTAAAACCTGAATCGCAAAACACTTGTGCATTATTCTCCCATGAATAAGTAGAACCTCCCATTCCATGTAGAAATAAAACCCAGTTTTTATTGTTTTCAGGTAAAGGATTTAACCATAGTCGATAATGCAGGGTAATGCCGTCAATTTGTGTATAATGACTGTTGGAATAAATCGGAATCCTTGAGTTAGGAATTGCCTTACTGACAGGAATACAATAGATAACAATTAAGCAGATTAGCAATGTCGACAAAACACTTATTGCTGTGAACTTAAATAATTTTGAAGTATTTATTTTCAACTTTTAATCTTTTTACAAATATAATCTTAGTTGACAAAAATTATAACGAAATCTTATTATTTAAATTTACTTAGTATATCTATACTAAAATAGGAGCTTTAATTTTTACTTACTTACTCAAATTATATGTTTTAAAAAAATCTCATATTTATTACTGTTGTAATATTTGTGAAAAGGTCAAAGTAAATATTAACGTTTTTTTAGTAATATAAATATTTATCATTAAGCTTTTTATCTATTTTTGTCTAAACTTATTTTAAGTGATAATCTTTAGACTAATAGGAGATAGCGTTAAATTTGCCCTTAACTCGTTGGTTATTAATAAATTGCGTACTGTCTTATCTTTATTGGGGATAACAATTGGTATTTTTAGTATAATATCAGTTATGACAACTATAGACTCATTAGAAAGGTCAATTCGCGATAATGTTAGTTCGCTTGGTGATAATAAAATATATATTCAAAAATGGCCATGGTCCTTTGGTAAGGATTACCCATGGTGGAAATACATGAATCGACCTTTACCCAATCTGGATGAAACTGAAAAGATAAAACAACAATCAATTTATTCGGAAAGTGTAGCTTTTGCTGCTTCAACATCTAAAACTGCTGAATATGAAGATAAGTATGTGGAAAATGCAGGAGTAATGTTAGTCTCTCATGATTATGATCAGGTACAAGCTATTGATATTGAAAAAGGAAGATATTTCTCTCAATTAGAATCAAATAATGGAAAAAATGTAGCTGTTATAGGAGCAGTAATTGCTGAATCACTATTTGGAGAATTAAATCCAATTGACAAGAAAATTAAAATTGCCGGACGGAAAATTTCTATAATTGGTGTATGCAAAAAAGAAGGTGAGGATATGTTTAATTCGAGTATGGATGAAGTTATTATGATACCTGTAAATTTTGGTAAAAACATATTCGATATAGAAAGTGATGCTTTGAACCCTTTTATTATTGTTAAGGCAAAAGAAAATGTAAGTGCTGAACAATTGGTAGATGAACTTACTATAATTATGAGAACTATCCGAAGACTAAAACCTATGGAAGAGGACAATTTTGCTTTAAATCAGGCAAGTATGATATCAAAAGGGCTGGACAGTATTTTTAAAATTCTAGATATAGCGGGAATAATTATTGGAGGTTTTGCAATATTAGTGGGAGGTTTTGGAATAGCAAATATTATGTTTGTGTCGGTTAAAGAAAGAACAAAAGAGATTGGAATTCAAAAAGCAATTGGTGCAAAATCTTATCTTATTCTAATACAATTTCTTACAGAGGCATCTGTGTTAAGTTTAGTTGGCGGAATAGTAGGTCTTATTTTAGTCTGGCTTTTAACTCTTGTTGCCAGTAGTATGACACCATTGCATTTTGCACTGAGTTTTGGGAATATTTTATCAGGTACTTTAATTTCAATTGTTATCGGTGTCGTTTCTGGTTATGCACCTGCTCGTAAAGCAGCAAAGCTCGATCCTGTTACAGCAATGAACTTCGTCTAGAGATTACAAAGCTTCTCTGCTATAAATTCGCTTATTATTTGTTTGTGATCAAATGCCACTTCGGGCAAATTATCAAGATTAAACCAACTTATTTCCTTAGCATCATCACCTGCAGAAATTTTTTCAGGTGTGTTGCAATATCCATAAAAAACTACAGCAATATTTCTGTCACGAGGGTCGCGTCCTGGATTGCCATAAGCTTTAAATTGATGGAATTTTATTCCTGCCAAAGATGTTTCTTCCGCAGTTTCTCGATTAACTGATTGCTCTAATGTTTCATCCATTTCAATAAATCCTCCTGGCAATGCCCAGCAATTCTTGTAAGGTTCATTTGCCCTTTTAATCAGTAAGATTTTTGACCTAGTTTTATCGTCAATTATTATTGCATCAACAGTATTGAGTGCACGTGGATAATCGTATGTGTAATTCATAATACTTTGTATTCGAAATTATCATTAAACTTATATTTGACTGAAGTTGAAGTGATTTCAATCTCAAGAATTTCCATCAACATTAGATTTATCAGTAATTTGTCAGCCTCAGCACTTCTTATTCCTGCAATTCTAATAAAATGCGATTTAGAAATGCTACCGTTTTCATAAATTTCTTTTAATAGTGTTTCAACAACATCATTAAACTTTATTTTCACTCCACTAATGCCTTTTTTCTTTCTTCTCCACACTTCAATAAGAGTTTTGGGAGCAACAATATTCTCGTCGTTCACTCTTACATAAGCTTTGAAAATCCCATCATGGTCAGGTGCTGTATGTGGTAATTCAAAACTTTTTGGTACTATTATTTCCAAAACATTTTTGCCATTTATTATGTGATTTTTAAAACTGAATTTTACTTCGGGACGACAGTGCAACAATGCAGCAGTTTCAATCATATAATATTCTTCTTCGGAATTTATTCCTGCAATACTACCATTATCTCTTACTCCAATTAATAAACTTCCTCCTTTTGTATTTGCAAAGGCTGACAGTGAACGTGCAATCTTTTTCGTATCAGAAATGCTGTGCTTAAAATCAAGATTTATTCCCTCTCCTGACTTTATTCTGGTTAAAACATCTTTATTTAAATCAGTCATTCTCGCAATTCGTTTTACTTATGATTTCCATTGTATCAATATTAAGGCAGATTAATTTTCCGAACCCTTTACGTGTCTTGCCGTAAATACAGCCGTTATCAATACTTATAATAGGAGATGCGTCTTTTATACTGTTTTCTATTGATTTGAATTCAGCAACAGTATGACCGTGTATAAGAGTTTTTCCTCTTAATTTTGCAAGGTCTCCAAGTAGATATCTTCCTGAGAGCATAAATGTCTCATTATCAAATATATTATCACCACTCAAGTCAAGTGTTGCATGAACTAAAATAAATTTGTCAAGCTCATAATATAAAGGAAGATTTTGCAAAAGTTCAATATATTTCTTTTTAATTTTTCCTTTTATTGACAACAAATCAGCAGATTTATAGAATCTTAGAAACTGATGTAATCTCTCAGGTTCTTTGCTCAATACAGTCAATAGCATATTTTCGTGATTGCCCTTAAGTGGAAAAATTTTAAAACCTTGATTTTTTAATTTAATTATTCTATTTAATACTCCACTACTGCTATTTCCCCTATTAATCATGTCCCCAAGCAGATATAATTCATCGCTTTTACTTAGATTGATTTTTTTTAGCAATTTTCCGAAAGTACGGTTACATCCATGTATGTCTCCGATTATATATCTATTTCCAGTTTCTAATGCTAACACGCTAAAAGTTTTACGCAAAATAAATAAAAATGCACAAAAAAACTGTCATAATTATAAATCACGACAGTTTTAATAACTAAAATTATTCTTTATTCGAACTTTTTAAAAGCTTTCTTAATAAGTCCAATAGCATCGCGTAATTGAGCTTCTGTTATGACTAGAGGAGGAGCAAAGCGAATGATATTGCCATGAGTTGGTTTAGCAAGAACACCACATTCTTTCATTTCAACACAAACATCCCAAGCAGTTTTACCCGGTTGGTTACGTATAACAACTGCATTTAATAAACCTTTTCCTCTAACTAATTCAATCATTGGAGAATGAAATGCATTCATTTCATCGCGGAAAATTTTTCCGAGATACTCAGCTCTTTCTGCAAGTTTTTCTTCTTTTACAACTTCAAGAGCTGCAACAGCAACTTTACCTGCTAATGGAAATCCACCAAAAGTAGAACCATGTTCTCCCGGCTTAATTGTTAGCATAATATCATCATCAGCAAGACAGCAAGAAACTGGAATAACTCCACCGGAGAGTGCTTTTCCTAAAATCAGAATATCTGGACGAACACCTTCGTGGTCACAAGCTAATAATTTTCCTGTACGTGCAATACCTGTTTGAACTTCGTCAGCGATAAATAATACATTGTGCTTTTTACAAAGTTCATATGATTTTTTTAGATAACCTTCATCTGGAACAAAAACTCCTGCTTCCCCTTGTATAGGTTCAACAAGAAAAGCAGCGGTAGTTTTACCATGCTCTTCAAGAACTTTGGCCAAAGCTTCAGTGTCATTATAAGGTATGCGAATAAAACCGGGAGTGAGAGGTCCAAAGTTTGCGTATGAATCAGGATCACTCGACATGGTAACAATAGTAATTGTACGTCCATGAAAGTTTCCTTCGCAGCAGATAATTTTAACATCATCATTCGGAATGCCTTTTTTTACAACACCCCAACGACGTGCAAGTTTTAATGCGGTTTCATCACCCTCTGCACCTGTATTCATTGGTAATACTTTGTCATATCCGAAATATTCAGTAATAAATTTTTCGTAATCACCTAAAGTTGAATTGTAAAATGCTCTTGATGTAAGAGTTAATTTTTTTGCTTGTTCTATAAGTGCATTGACAATCTTTGGATGACAATGACCTTGATTTACAGCAGAATATGCACTTAGAAAATCATAATATTGTTTTCCTTCAACATCCCAAACCAATGGTCCTTCGCCTCTGTCTATAACAACAGGTAGTGGATGATAATTGTGTGCTCCGTACTTTGCTTCCAGTTCAATAAACTCCTGAGAAGTCCTTTTTGCATTGTTTGACATAACTAGTTATTTTAATTTAACATTTATATTTGTTAGCAAATTTGAGAATTTTTATCCGATCTAAAAAATTTAAAGTAAAGATTTTTAAAAACATGATATTTAACATGTTTTTGAAAATCTATTGGATTCACAAATCGGACTAGTGTTAATATCATAAAACAATAATGCTTTAATATTTATCTTTTTAATTGTATATGAAATTATTT
>JAQVEY010000452.1 GCA_028697515.1 Bacteroidales bacterium
CGGCATTTGGTAATATATTTAAAATTCGCACATATATAAATGATTCCTGCGCAAAATACTTTTCAAAAGTATAATCCCAAGCATAATCCTGAGGTGTAATTTCGTCAGACGAACTGTGAAATCCATCTTTTTCAAATCTTAATCTGAATTTCAAATAAGTATCGTTATCACATTCAAGAAAATAATTCCCAGAAACATCCGTAGTTGTTTCAGCTATTTGGACAAAAGCTGAATTAATATTGGATGCAGAAACTTTAGAAGCATCAAGAAACACTGTTACACCTTCAACAGCATCGCCCGAAGACATATCATAAACAGTTCCATAAAACGAATTTGTCTCATCTTCCTTGCAAGAAACAAAAAATAAAAACAATAAAATACTGCTTAATGCAACGCATTTTAATAATATAAAAAGATTTTTTTTCAAAATTCTATTATTAAATAAAGTGTGAATTTCAAATAAATATGTAATTTTAGCCAAAAATAATAAAAAATAATATATCATGAGCATTTTAAGTAATCCTGAACCAAAAAAAGTTTGGCAGTATTTTGAACAAATCACTGAGGTTCCCAGACCATCAAAAAAAGAAGAAAAAATAATCACTTTTCTTCTTGATTTTGCAAAGAAAAACAATCTTGAAGCTAAACGCGACAAAATTGGCAATGTATTAATAAAAAAACCGGCCAGTCCCGGAATGGAAAATATTAAACCTGTATTACTACAAAGCCACATGGATATGGTCTGTGAAGCAAATAGGGATGTGAAAATTGATTTTGACAATGATCGTATTACTCCTGTAATTGATGGAGATTGGGTATCAGCTAAAGGTACAACTCTAGGTGCTGATGACGGAATAGGAATGGCCGCTGAAATGGCTATTCTTACTGATAATTCTCTAAAACATGGTCCTTTGGAGTGTCTTTTTACAGTTGACGAAGAAACAGGTCTTACGGGAGCTTTTGAAATTCAACCCGGTTTTTTTGAATCAAAGATTTTACTCAATCTTGACTCAGAAGATGAAGGAGAAATATTTATTGGTTGTGCTGGTGGTATTGATGCTGTGGCAACATTCGACTTTAAAAACGAACCGGTACCAACAAACCACACTGCTTTCAAAATCACTGTAAATGGATTAAAAGGTGGGCATAGCGGTGATGAAATTCATAAAGGCTATGGTAATTCCAACAAAATGGCAAACAGATTTTTATTCAGTTTTACTGATAAATATGATGTCAGATTATCGAATTTTGATGGAGGTAATAAAAGAAATGCTATTCCTCGCGAAGCTGAATTTGTTTTTACAATTGATAAAGACAAAATCAGTTTGATGCAAGAAGATTTCAACATTCTAAAAAAGAACATTATTAACGAAATAGAATTAACTGAACCAAACATCAATATCATTATAGAACCTGCTGCTATACCAGAAATAGTTGTTGACAAACTAACACAGAAAAATTTAACTTATGCTCTATATGCATGTCCTCATGGAGTTCACGCTTGGAGTCCTGCAATTCCAGGGTTTGTTGAAACATCTACAAATCTTGCTTCGGTAAAATTTGACGGAAATAAAATCAATGTAGTAACCAGTCAGCGAAGTTCAGTTGAATCGGGCAAAAAAGATATTAATTTAATGGTAAAAGCAGTATTTGAGCTTGCAGGTGCAAAAGTTGAATCAGGTGACGGATATCCTGGATGGGCACCAAACCCAAAATCTGAAATCCTTACCATCGCAGAAAAATCATACGAAAGATTATTTGGTAAAAAGCCGGTAGTAAGAGCTATTCATGCAGGTTTGGAATGTGGACTTTTTCTCGAAAAATATCCCGACCTGGACATGATTTCATTTGGACCAACTCTAAGAGGAGTACATGCTCCTGGAGAAAAAGTTGAAATAAAAACTGTTAAAATGTGGTATGAGCATTTACTTGATGTTTTAGAGAATATCCCACAGAAATAAATTTCGAAAGAGCTGTTGAAAGACAGCTCTTTTTACTAATTTTGTTAAAAAACTAACATTATGATAAATTGGATAATCAGAATATTGATTTTTTTATTACTTGTTGTAATTGTATATCTTCTTTATAAGAGTTTTGCTCCCTCGCAAAAAGATAAAAGTCAATCTAAAGCAAAAGCTAATTTATCAAATTCAAAATCTATTGCTGACGAGATTTTAAAACTGCAAAATCTAAAAGAAGAAGGTATTATTACCGAAGATGAGTTTGAGAAAATGAAGAAAAAGTTGATTGGATAATGTCAGTAATGACGAGATTTTCATAATTTCTGAACTTATTTAGGATCATTCGCAAAGTACTTTTAATCTCTATTTTTATTCATTTTTTTTATAATCTAACACCAAAATATTTTCAACTTATTGATTTTTTATTTATATTTGTCATGAGAAACAACCATAATCATGAAAAATAAATCTGTTATACTTCTATGTTTATTGATAATAGTGTCGATAAAAACAGTTAAGTCCCAAACTGAAATATTAGAAAGAATA
>JAQVEY010000453.1 GCA_028697515.1 Bacteroidales bacterium
GAAACACCTTCAGGGTATGTTTCAAGCGGGTTCCAGTTCGGGTTCTTTGCCGGTGCGGTGTCGTCTGCAAAAGAGGCAACTATGCGAGGGAAAAAGCCGCTGCTGATGAAGTCCGCATTTGCCATCTTGAAGAGTTGATCCCCCGTTCCCGCGAGAAGTAGGGTCAGAGACGGTCTGAAGATCTTATCAGGTTCCTCCCCCCTTTGCCGGGTGTATGCTGATACCTTTGGCATATCGAATTGAAGCGGGCAGTCCCATACCTCAAGCCACCGATTAACCATATTTCGGGCATGTGGTGAGTTTGGGCTATTTATCAGCCCGAGTTTAACAGGCGCTTCATTGATTGTGGCAATATGAGTAATTCTGTTTGCAAGTTCCTTGCACAGCCCTTCGGCGCTCTGATAGGTATTCGTGATCAGAAGGTGGGTCGCCCCGGCGGTGTAGAGCGCCGTTGATATCGAATCAAGCGCCGCCTTCTTACCTGAGGACGTGTCGCCTATATTCATCAGAAATAGGCCGGATCTGTTGTCGCGTGACGTGACATACCGACGGCCACATATCACAGATCCAAGCGCCAAAGCACTCTGTACGCTGAATTGTGGTTGGATCATCCGGTTAATGGTATCCGTGTACCGGGCATGCTCACCAAGGACCCCCGGGATCGTCTTGATGAGATCCGGCATCTTCCGCCGTGTGTCTGTCGCCTTGATTCTTTCCGGCGGCGTTTCGTCTTCGTTTCCCGGCCCGCCTCCGCCCCGGCACTCATAAGATGCAAGGATATTGGCTGCAAGTTCAGCGCCGACAGCTTCGCCCTCAGGTTTTGAGTCCGTGGGATACTTTGAAGCCGATATCGCGATCCTCCGAAGTTCGTCATCATCTATCGGCGGACTGCATCGGTTCATGTTGACCGCAGAAATGACGGTGTGTATCTCGTCGCTATTGAAGCCAAAACGCTCTCTTTGCTGACATGCTATACTAAAGAGGGTGCTGTATCGATACCCTTCTGGGATCGGCTCTGCTCCGTTGATATACGGCGTTCTGGCTGGCTTCTGTCCTTTGTCATCCCCCCCTATCTCATCGGGGTAAAAGTGTTTGATATCGCTCCAGTGCACCTTCTTGATCGGTACATCGTTTGTGATCTCATACCGGCTCCCCGTATGGTGTTTTGACGGGGGGATAACGCACTGTCCGCCGACCTTCCAACACGGCTCGCCCTTTGCCGCAATGACCCCCCAGCCCCCCGGCATGAACACATCAACACCGTGAAGCGTGCGTTTGCCTCGTCCGTCTCTGTATTCGTCCGGTAAATCAACCACATCGAAGAAAGCCTTAAACTTTCGCTCGTCTGAGTACCCCGATATCCGGAAGGTATCATGGCATATATCCATGATCCCGGCCGGGTCTGCTTCCTTCCGGTTATCCACGTCATAAATGACTATACCGCTGCCTGGGGCCGCGGCGCATCCGATAACCATGTCGTGATCGATACCGTCCTGAAGTTCAGGGTCATCCCACCTGCGGAGGTTGTCAACCGCGTTCCACCGCGGAACGTTCGGGTTTTTGTTGTCTCCCGCCGGGGTGAAAACCACGAAAAGAAGATCATCCCGTTTCAACTGATCCGGAATCACAGGTCCACCCCGGGATCTCGATATGCGGCGACCCTGCCCCGATTATCAACGATTATCCCAACCACACGCCCCACGAATTGTGAGGAGTCCGAGACGCGCGAGATCCTGGCGGCCCCGGCCAATCTGATTAACCGTCTCCGTGAGGTCTCGCTATCCGCCCCGCCGATGTTGAGTGCGTCCCTCACAACCCGCCCAACGGCATTCATAGACGCGTCAACCAGTCGGAAGACCACCCAGAGAGTTTTATCAAGTCTGGCGGGGGGCTGGACTACCCCCGCCAGGATACACTGCCCGCGGTATACCCCGGGCTCAAGATTGGTGGCCCCGGGTCCCATCTCAAGAGGAATATTTTTATACTTATCAGTAGTATATTCAGGTGTCAATACCTCTTTTTGTCCCATTATTCTACCACCTCAATAATGCATCGGTGGTTTCGTTCCATCACGGTCAATGCGGATTGATAGAATGCCGGGAGATGGCTATACACGTCTGCGGCGATAACAGGCAAATCTTTAATACCAGATGGCGCATATGATTGTATACTACCCTTTGCGGATGTAGTGTTTTCTACCGGGGATATTGACGTATTCCCGGCTTTATTCTTCGGTTCTTCCATCTTCTAAAGCCTCCAAATATTCAATTTCTGTTCTGAGTGCGGTTCTGGTGATCTCGGATATATTCAGACCGTATAGGCTGGCCTTCAACCTGAGATCAAGCGGGATCCTCGTGTTCACATTCACTGAGATGGGTCGGCGTGCGATCATACCTGTTTTGCTCCTGGTCATGCGTGTGACCATTGGCAAGATAGTATATGTGCACACAGATATATAGATTAACCTCTTTTTAGGGGGCCGATTGCGAAAATAGGGCCAATACAT
>JAQVEY010000048.1 GCA_028697515.1 Bacteroidales bacterium
TCTTTTAATACTCAAATAATAGACAACAGTGGTTCTTTTGAAATAAGTAATATAAGCATTGAGACCTCTTTTGTAAAACTAAAAGCTGACGGATTTTATTATAATGAAATTACAAATACTAATTCTTCTTCTTCAATTACTCTTTATGCATTGTCTGACTTAACAGATAAAAGTTCAGTAAATGTAAATCTATTAAGCACACTTGAGGTATCAAGAATAGAGTATTTAGTATCACAAGGAAGTAGCTTTAGTGCTGCAAAACAACAAGCACAAAGCGAAATTTTAAATATTTTTTCTATACAAAATCCTGATATGTCTGAGTCTGAATTATTAAATATTTCGCAAGATGGAGAAGACAATGCAATTTTACTAGCAATTTCCTTGATTATGCAGGGTTTTAGAACCGAATCCGAGTTGACTCAATTACTTGGCGATATTAGTACTGATATCAGGACAGATGGAGTTCTAAACAATTCATCTATAGAAAGTGCATTAATCAACGATGCAGAATTGCTTTCACTACCAGATATTCGTAGTAATATCGAGAATAAATACATTTCTCTTGGTATAAATACAATTATCCCAAATTTCGAATACTATATTACTCTATTTATTGATTCAACTAGTTATATACCCACAAAAGTAATTGAATATCCTGCAATTATTAATTCTAAGTATAATCTTTTAAGAGATACTTCATTTACTCTAATTTATGATTCTTATGCTGTAGGAGCATATTTACCAATTGGAACATCAATAAGGCTTGTAGTAAAATCTAGTCCTGGCTATTCTGCTGTTGAATATGGATGGGCTACATCAACCAATCAGGGTTGGACATTTAATAATCACTATCCTGACTCAGCAGTTTTGACTGCAAACGGAGCTGATCAAACAGTTTTTATTCAGTTTGCATTTGGACCACCATCAAGTCTAGATTTTATTATTTATGAAAACAATTCTGATACGCCTACTCGTATTAAGACTATTCAGTATTGATTGAGTTTGTATAGATTGACATTATGAAAAAAATTGAAAGAATATCAGGAATAATATTTATTGTAGGAATAATTCTTAAATATTTGCTAATTCCTGGAGCTGGATTTTTATTAACCATAAGCGGATTGGTACTTGCTTCTATATATTTCTATTTAGGAATCTTTTTATTTCTAGATATCAAATTTAAAGATTGGTTTAGACGCGAATCATATCAAAACATAAGCCCTAAGCGAATTTTTGGAGCAATTATTACTGGAGTAGCCCTATCAACAGTTATGGTCGGAATCGTTTTTATGTTTCAATATTTACCAGGCTGGGGAATTATGATAATAGTCGGTGGTAGTCCCCTAATTATTATTTTAGTTATTAGTATTATCAAATTTCTTCAGACAAAATCTAATTTTTATACAGGCTTAATAATTCGTATTGCTTTAGCGACGATACTAGCTCTGTTACATTTAATATTTCGATAAGAATTAGTAAATTCTGTTTATAGTCGTAATAGGGGTTTTGGCGTGTATTTTTGCAATCACGGAGCTTTCGCGAAGTGGCAAAAATCATGACAAAACCATTAACAAGATAAATTACAATACCTCAATCGAATCAATACACTGGTGTAAAGTCCATATTATAAAATGTGAATGCGTATGTATCGGCAATTTCATCAATCATTTTCATTGTTGGTTTGCCGGCGCCATGCCCTGCTTGTGTCTCAATTCGTATAAGTACTGGATTTTCCCCTTTATAGGTATTTTGGAGTGTTGCTATATACTTAAATGAGTGTGCTGGAACAACTCTATCATCATGATCAGCTGTTGTTACTAGTACTGCAGGATATTCTACATCTGCTTTGATATTATGTACAGGTGAATAACTATATAAATAGTCAAACATTTTCCCACTATCTTCACTAGTACCATAGTCGGTAGCCCAATAACGACCAATTGTAAATTTATGATATCTCAACATATCCATTACACCTACTGCAGGCAAAGCAACTGCAAACAAATCGGGTCTTTGGTTAGTAACTGCTCCTATTAACAAACCACCATTTGAGCCTCCTTGTATTGCCAAACGTGCCGGCGAAGTATACTTCTCACTTATAAGATATTCTGCGGCTGCAATAAAATCATCAAAAACATTCTGCTTTTTCAGTAAAGTACCGTCCTTATGCCATTCTTCTCCATACTCTCCGCCACCTCTAATATTAGCTATTGCCACTACACCTCCTTGTTCAAGCCATATACATCTCGAAATACTAAAGTATGGAGTCAATGAAATATTAAATCCACCATAGCCGTACAATAATGTAGGATTATTGCCATCCAAAGCTATACCTTTTTTAAATACTATAAACATTGGAATACTTGTACCGTCTTCCGAAGTATAAAATATCTGCTTGGTCTCGTAATCTGCTGTATTAAAATCAACCTTAGACTTTTCATATAAAACAGACTTGTTTTTATTTATATCGTATTGATATATCTCTGCAGGTGTAGTAAAGGAAGTTATTGTATAAAATGTAATATTATCTTCTCTCTCTCCACCAAACCCACTTATTGTTCCAATTATTGACTTATCTAAATCGTGCAAATATTTACCATTTGTATCGAATATTTTAACGACCGAGTGTGCATCCTTCATGTAATTTGCAATAAATTTATTACCTATAGAACTTACAGACTGCAAAACTCCTGTTTCTTCAGCTATAAAATCTTTCCAATACCGTGGATTAGGATTTTTAACATTTATCTCAATTACTTTATATCGAGGAGCATTATAATTAGTGTAAACATAGAGTTTATCATTAATCTCATCTATGACATAAAAATCATTATCAAAATTATCGACAATCTTCTTAATTCCTGAATTCTCAACACTTAAATCCTTAATATACAAAGCATTGCCAGAAGTAGTTTTTGTTGCACTAATTACCAAATATTTTTTCGAGTCTGTTACACCTGCCGAGAATCCTATTTCCGGATTAATGGGATCTTCAAATATAAGCTTATCTTCTGATTGATCAGTACCAATTTTATGATAAAATATTTTGCAGTTTTCATTTACTCCTGACAATTCCTGTCCTTCTTCAGGCTCAGGATAACCTGAATAAAAGAAGCCATCATTGTACCAAGAAATTCCAGAGAATTTAACCCATTCTAAATGATCATCGAGATCTTTTTTTGTTTCAATATCTCTTATGAAAATCTCTTGCCAATCACTACCAGCCTTCGAAATTGCATATCCTAAATATTTCCCATCATCTGATACTGCTATTGTTGAGAGAGAAATACCCCCTTCCTTATCCAATACGTTAGGATCTAGCAATTCTATTTCTTCACCATTTAAACTTTCTTTGTAATATAGCACACTCTGGTTCTGAAGACCATCATTACGATAGTAGAAATATTTATCTGATTTCTTAACCGGTGCTGACATTTTTGGATAATCCCATATTTTTAACAACCTATCTTTTATTTGATTTCTATACGGAATATTTTCCATATATTTAAAAGTAAGTTCATTTTGCTGCTTAACCCATTCAGCCGTTTCATCAGAATTGTCATCTTCGAGCCATCTATATGGGTCACTTACTTGGACACCAAAATAATTATCTATAACAGTAGTGTCCCTTCTTGTTTCGGGATAATTTAATTCCATTGCCATCTTTCTGTTTTTATCGTTATTACATGATGTAAGAAAAAACAATAAGCCAAGAACCATGTAAATCCCAAATTTGAATAATACTTTCATATCTTATAAATATTTAATAGCACAAAAATAGCAATTTAATTCAGCCAATTTATTCATTTAACACTATATTAAGATTTTATGAAAGAGTTTAACAAATCATGACATATCAATAAACTCATATGTATTTCCAGCGTAATCAAGAATACGAACAAAATCTTCAAAAGAAATTGCTATTAGAGCATCTAATTCGTTTGGCAAAAAAGTCAGTCTAGTACTATTTCGGAGCGATTCATCTATAAAGACCTCAACACAATTATTCTTATCATTTAATAAACTAAAAACAGAAATTGCACCAATAGTTCCTTTTATATACAAATCAATTCTTTGCTGCGAGGCAAACGATATCTTTCCTTTCTTAAATCTCTGCTCAAACTTATGTATATCAATATTCTTATAATAATCGGAAATCAACAAGAAGTGTCTGTCGCCTTTATGGTTTCGCATAAAAAGATTTTTGCATCTAGTAGCTTTTATCTTTGACCAAAAACTTCCATCATCTTCATTAGAAAAATCTTCAGGAGACTGATAATAATCGTACTTAATATTAAGTTCTTCAAGCGTTTTATAAACTATTTCCTGACCAATCATTTTTTCTTAAAATAAATATCGAGTAATCTTTGAGCAGCAATAAAACTACTTATTTGATCCTCAGAAATTTGTTCTTCCAATAGCTTTATATGTTTTTTTACTTTCACATCACTGTAAAATCTTTCCTTTAGCGCAGAATTAACTGATTCATAAAACCAGTATTTTGATTGCTCCAGCCTATTTTTATTAAAATAATCGTTATTTAAACTATGATCAAAATACTCCATAATACTTTCCCATAATTCATGAATTCCGTAATTAGTCAGTGCCGAGCATTTAAGAACCTTTGGTGTCCAACCCGAAATCTGTGGTGGAAATAGATGAAGAGCATTCTGGTATTGTACTCTTGCGAAATCAGCTTTTTGCACATTTTCTCCATCTGCTTTTGTTATCGCCACTACATCTGCCATTTCCATTATACCACGCTTTATCCCTTGAAGTTCATCACCTGCACCTGCTAACATAAGTAATAAAAAGAAATCAACCATACTGTGAACAGCCGTTTCCGATTGTCCCACTCCAACAGTTTCTATAAAAACAGTATCAAAACCTGCTGCTTCGCAAAGTACAATAGTTTCCCTTGTTTTTCGTGCCACTCCACCAAGCGATCCTGCTGATGGAGAAGGTCTAATAAATGCATTCTTGTGTACTGCAAGCTCTTCCATCCTAGTTTTATCTCCTAAAATAGAGCCTCCACTTTTCTCACTACTCGGATCTACAGCCAAAACAGCTAATTTCCGACCAGATTTAACAATTTCCATTCCCAGAGCTTCTATAAATGTACTTTTACCGACTCCAGGAACTCCTGTAATACCAATTCTAAAAGATTTTCCGGCATAAGGAAGGCACTTCTCTATTATTTGCTGAGAAAGTTCATAATGTTCATGCAGTTTGCTTTCGACAAGTGTTATAGCTTGTCCCAATATATTTATATCTCCTGACTTTATTCCAGCAACGTAATCACTGCAAGTTAAAAGAGTTTTTCGTTTTTTAATTCTTTCAATAGAAGGATTAATTTGTGGAGGTTGTTCAACACCCTCATTAACAATTAGAGCACTATTTTTTGCTTTACTTTCTTCTACTTCGCCCTTATATTTTTTTTCTGAACTCATTTTATTCGTATTTTCCCCCATTCAAATAGTTTTTTACATAATCTTCTATTCCTTCTTCAAGTGAATAAAAAGATTCTGTATAACCAATGCTTCTTAAATTAGTCATATCAGCCTCGGTAAAATACTGATATTTTTCCCTGATATCTTCAGGAATATCAATATAATCAATTTTTTCTTCAATTTCCATTGCTCTAAAAACAGACTTGCCAAGATCATTAAATGTTCGTGCCTGACCTGTTCCCAAATTATAAATACCGTTATTTTTTCGATTTAACATAAAGAAATACATTACTTTGCATACATCCTTTACATAAACGAAATCCCTTTTTTGTTCACCATCTGCAAAATCGGTAAGATGTGATCTAAAAAGATTCAATTTTCCATTAGCCTGTATTTGATTATAAGCATGAAAAATAACAGAAGCCATTCTATTTTTATGATACTCATTTGGCCCGTAAACATTAAAAAATTTCAATCCAACCCAAAAAAATGGTTTTCTTTCCTGCTTTAGTACCCACTTATCAAATTCATTTTTTGATACTCCGTATGGATTTAGAGGTTTCAGAATTTCGGGATTAGTTGTATCATCGAATCCATTTTCGCCAGAACCATAAGTTGCTGCCGAAGAAGCATAAACCAATGGCAATCCATAATCACAACACTTTAACCATATTGTTTTACTATATTCAGTATTCAATTTATTCAGCACATTAAAATCAAACTCAGCAGTGTTAGTACGAGCTCCCAAATGAAAAACAAATTGAACAAACCTGTTATTTTCATCCAACCATGCCGGAAAATCATCTCTAAAAACTCTCTCGGTCACATATTTATCAATAAAATTATTCTCTTTATCGTTAACCGAAAAGTCATCAACTAAAACTATGTCAGTAAAATTTTCTTTAATTAGTAATGCTGCAAGATTACTTCCAATAAAACCAGCCGCTCCTGTAATTACAATCATTATGTTTAAAATAAAAACAATATAAGAAAAATAGAAAAAAAGTTTTAACCTATTCTCTATCTAATGAGCATAATAAAACCTTTTTTCGATTGAATACTTCCATCAAACATTTCAGCCTCAACATAATAACTGTAGTTATCAATATTCTGTAGTTGCCCGTTATAATATCCGTCCCAACCCTGATGTATATCATCAGTATAAAACACTTCCTCACCCCATCTATTATAAATTCTGAAATGTAGCAATTTTCTTATTCCAAATCCTTTAACATAAACAACTCTGTTACCATCAGTACCTAGAGGCATAAATGCTCCGGGAACATCAAGAGTATATTGTTCGTTAACAACTATATCAATGTAGTAATGATAACGGAAACAGTGCATGCTATCCTCAACTGTCAAATTATATCTAGTATCTTCTTCAGGATTAAAATATGGTTCAGGACAATCAGTACATGAAATATAATCAGCAGGAGTCCATAAATATGTTAGATTTTCCTGATTAGCTGTTAAAATGGAATATACTGTATCACCTATAATAATCGTATCTGCAGCGGGTGTAAGAAATATTTCTGGTTCCTGCTGAACAACAATTTGTACTGAATCAGTTTTAACACAATTTCTTTCATTAGTAACATCAACATAATAAGTTATATTTTCTTCAGGGTTAACGCCTGGAGCCTGAACATTAACATCTGTAATATTATCATCAGGATACCAACTATAAGAGACACCTCCTGCAGCATATATTGTTATTCCATCTCCATTACAAATAACCGTATCGTTTGATATCAATACCTGAGGTAATGCATAGATATCTATCGTAGTTGAAACACTGTCAGTACAGCCATTATCATCTTCAATAAACAAACTCACAGTTACGGTTTGGTCAAATGCCGTATTATTAGTAAATGTATATGGTTCAGGATTATTACCATCACCTATTTCGACTCCATTAATGAACCACTGTCTGTATATATCATTTTCTGATACACTTGTTAATAAAGCATCAAAAGGAGAGCATAATCCTTCTGGAAGTTCAACGCTTTCTGTGTCAGTAAGTAATAAACCTGCAGTTACCGAAAATACATATACGTTATATGGAAATGTAACTTCACAGTCTCCAGAAGTCAGAGTAAGACTAACTGGATAAAAACCCATAGGTGGCACTATATCGTATGAATGAGTGAATGATTCTTCGGTATAAAATGCACCTCCTCCCACAACCCATTCAACAGTTTCAACATTATTTTGGTTCACTAAATCAAAGTTGATTTCTTGTCCGACACAAGCCATAGTATCACTTATATCAGCTTCGCCATAAGGACCATTAATTGTTATATCATGTGAGAAAGAATCAGTACAACCAAAATATGTCGATAAATTAAGTGTTATGGTATAAGTACCAGGTAATGTATAGAACACTTCAGGGTCTTCAACATACAAAGTATCTCCGTTACCCATTATCCACTCATAATATAAAGCTGTTCCTGTAGGTTCTACTGTGCAATTAGGAATAATATCAGGCTCAACAGGATAGCAAGGAAGATTATCCTCTGTTATCGTAAAATTTGCAATAGGTTGCTGTATGATAATAAATTCATCAAGTGTCAGTTCTTCTGTGCATCCATATCCATCATCAACTTTAAGATACACATCATATATTCCTCCTGCAGTATATTGATGTGTAACAGTTGTATCATTGCCTATATTTTCTTCTCCATCTCCAAAATGCCATGTATATGTGTATGAATCATCTGTTTCAGAAGCATTAAAAACAATATCTTCTCCAACACATCCAAACTGGTCGGGTGAAGAAAAATCTGCTGTAACAGACACAACAGTTATAAAATCAGGAAATTCAACACTTGACTCACAATTATGTAATGTACCTGCAGAAACAGTAACTGAATACACACCCGGTTGCAAGTAGTTATGTGACACAGTGCCTGCCCCATAAGAATGTTGTCCGTCACCAAATTCCCAATAAATCCATGTTATAGGATCGTCAGATATGATATTTTCGGTAAAATTAACAGCCAAACTATTACAGCCATGAGTTTCATCTGCCGAAATATGAATTTCGGGACCTAGAACATGTATTTCATCAGTCATAGAATGCTCACAGCCATTTCCGTCACGAACAGTTAGTGTAACGGTAAAATAGCCGACAGTGGTGTATGCATGCGGTGATGTTGGGTTACTTATCCATCCTGAATTTGTTCCATCACCATAATCCCAATAATATTCTAATGTATTCTGTGACATACCTCCATAAAACTCTACTTGTTCATCAATACATGCTTCATCATCAATTATAACAAATATTGCCTGTGGTGAGGATATTGATATCTGAACAGAATCTATATATTCACATCCTGACTCAGTATTATATGCTATAACCTGAACCCAAAAATCTCCCTGATATGGATATGTATATGAATACTCATCATCAGTAGAAGCTAATTCAGAATCGAGATCAGTTCTTACCCCTCCTGTAATATAATAAGTAAACCAATCCCAAGAATCAGCTTCGGTATAATCAAGAGTGAAAGTATAATCCAAAGGCGTTGCGCATTCTGATGAAGACGAAATACCATTTATAATTGGGCCACTTATATATACACTATCCCAAAGAAGAGTATCTCGGCATCCATTATACACAGTAATCATGTGAATAGTAATCCATCCAGTATCCTGATCAAATTGCCACATTTGATATTCATCTCCACCTTCATTATCAGTAGAATCAATCCACCATGTAAATTCGTCAATATCTGGATTATCGTAATCCCACAAATACAAATCTACCGAATCTTGTGGACATAAATGATCGCTTGGCAGAGGGTCATGATCTTCATAGGTCACAACATCAATTGTTGGAAAGTATGGTTCACCAACAGAAATTTCAAGTGTACCGACACTTACACATTCATTATTATCAGTAATTGTTAATGTCACCGTGTAATCACCAGCATTATACGTAGAGCTCTCTTCGTTAGTCCCAGTAGGATTTGTCTGCCCATTACCAAAATTCCAATTCCAGTTTGTAATAGTTGCTAATGGAGTTGTTCCATTATATGTAAAATCAATTGTTAATGGCTCGCAACCTTCGATAGTATCTCCCACAAATGAAGCGTCAGGAGAAGTTATAGTAATAAGTGGTCCGATAAAAGTGTGAAAGCAATCATTTTCAGTTGTTACGGTTAATGTTGGTTGATATATTCCCGGACTGTTGTATGAATGTGAAGGATTTGGTGAAGTCGATGAACCTCCGTCCTGAAAGTAGTAGCTAAAAGTATTAGCATTGGCTGATGATGTATTTGTAAAATTAACAGTAAAAGGAGTAGTACATGAAAACAAATCGGATGGACTAGTTGTGAATGATGCTGTTACTTCTTCAACAAAAAGATTGAAGGTTGTCGAAGCTTCGCATGGACCACCTGGATCTACTGTAAATACTACAGACATATTACCTCCACTGTTATATGTATGCACAGGTGTATTCTGATAACTAGTTCCTCCATCTCCAAATTGCCACGAACAAGAATATCCTGTTTGATTGATGAAATGAACTTCAGTATTCTTACAAACCACATCCCCTTCAAGCACACTATATTCGGGTTCTGCAACAGTAACTCTAATATATTCATCTTGAGTAACAATTGTTTCACAACCATAAACATCGTCAGTAACTGTTATGCTTACATCATAAACACCTGTTGCATTATAAGTATGAGATGGGTTTGCTCCACTACCTGCTGGAGAGCCATCACCAAAATCCCAAACTATTGTTGATGAAGATCCGAATGTTGTCGTAACTGTAGAAAAGAAATTTACAGTATGAGGTGCTGTACACCATGTTGGGTTATCTCCGTAAAAACTTGCAGTAGGATTTCCAGCAATAGAGACTAATGCATTATGAGTAATTTGATTGGTACATTCATTTTCATCAGTAACAATAAGACTTGCATTAAATGTTCCTGTTGAACCATATAAATGAGATGGGTTTTGTGTATTACCTGTGGTACCATCCCCAAAATACCATTGCCAAGTGTCAATTGGAGCATCTCCTGGTGTTGACAAATCAGTAAAAA
>JAQVEY010000049.1 GCA_028697515.1 Bacteroidales bacterium
AATTAAACGAAAAAGAAAGCAAAGCTCAACAGGTTTTGTTTTTGATAGAAATAAAGATAATCTGTTAAAAGAGTGTTTTTTTAAAAAAATACCTTTCGAATTAACAAATGCTCAAAAAAGAGTTTTGCAAGAGATACGTAAAGATTTAAGCAGTGGCAAACAAATGAATCGTTTATTGCAGGGAGATGTGGGAAGCGGCAAAACTCTCGTTGCCCTGCTTACCATGCTAATGGCAGTAGATAATGGATTTCAGGCCTGTATTATGGCCCCGACTGAGATACTTGCACAGCAACACTACAAATCGGTAAGTAAATTTCTTCAGGGCTTAAACGTGAAACTAGGTGTTTTGACGGGTTCATCGAAGAAAAAGGAAAGAGAAGCAATTTATAATCAACTTAAATCAGGGGAACTTAATATTTTAATAGGTACTCATGCTTTAATAGAAGATAAGGTTGAATTTTGTAATTTGGGATTAGTAATTATTGATGAACAGCATAAATTTGGCGTAGAACAGAGGGCTAAATTGTGGGAGAAGAACGAGTCTGCTCCACATATACTTGTAATGACGGCCACACCAATCCCCAGAACTCTGGCTATGACCTTGTATGGAGATTTAGATATCTCAGTAATTGATGAGCTGCCTCCGGGAAGGTCAAAAATTATTACAAGAGCTTTTAAGGATAAGGATGTTTTAAAAGTTTTTGGGTTTATTAAAAAGCAGATTGAACTTGGAAGACAAATTTATGTGGTTTTTCCATTAATCAGCGAATCAGAAAATATGGACTACAAGGATTTGGAAGATGGTGTCGAGGGATTTAGTAGAGCATTTCCACCCCCTAAATATCAGATTTCGGTTGTTCATGGACGAATGAAACCTGCAGAAAAGGAATTCTCAATGAAGATGTTTGTAGATAAAATAACTCAGATTATGATAGCTACAACCGTAATAGAAGTTGGAGTTGACGTGCCTAATGCTAGTGTTATGATAATCGAAAGTGCCGAAAGATTTGGATTGTCGCAATTACATCAATTGAGAGGAAGAGTGGGTCGTGGTACCGATCAATCATACTGCATACTAATGACTGGTGATAAATTATCAGAAAATGCTTATGAACGAATTATGACTATGATTAACACTAATGATGGGTTTGAAATAGCAGAAACAGATCTCAGACTACGTGGACCTGGTGATATTGAAGGTAAACAACAAAGTGGTTTTGCCTTTGATTTAAAAATGGCCAACCTTAGTCAGGACGGACAATTAGTTCAATATGTAAAAGATATCGCAGCTTCAATTCTTGATGAAGATCCCGATTTAAAATCTGAGAATAATCATATAATGTCCTTGGTAATAAGAAAGATGAATGAAGGTAAAGTTGATTTAGGGCAGATTAGCTGAGCGAAAAATAAAGAAATTCGAAAAGAGAGATTTAGAAAATAATTATTTGATTAAATTAAAAAAACCTTAAGCCATGAAAAAGATGAATTTACTAATCGCTTTTATAATAATCTGGACAGGTATATACTGTCAGAATATTGTTCATAGAGAATTTAATTCCACTAATTACCATAATTCTATATTAACAAACGAATTTAAAGTGTTGGATATTAATTTTGATAATAAATTATTGGCATTTAAACATATTTACCAACCAAGGACCACATATGATGAAATGGGTGAAATTTATAGCAAGGCCTGCAATTGTCACTACACTGGAATGGAAGATAAACCCTTGTCTGGTATTGTGATGGGAGTTTATGACTTATCAACTCAAACGTATTTAAGAACTTTTGTAATCTATAATGCTGCATATTCACAAGAAGATTGCTACACTTATGAACTATCTATTAAAATGCTAGATTCGGCAAAACAGTTTTTTATTTCGCATGATCTTGATATAACAAAAATGCCAGAACCAATTAGCCTTGATGTCCAAGGGGAAGAAGATAAAACATTTGTTTTTGAAAACACGAAATTTAAATACACTAACTTCAGGGAAATTGAATGGGAAAATAATATCATGAATACAATATCTGATCTTTGGCTTATGTCCGGAGAAGAGCAATTGATACATCAGATAGTTCAGGAAGATAATTACTACATGGCAAGCGGAGGCAGAATAGATTATGTTTCTGCATATAAACAAGGTGATGAGTTTGTTTTCCTAAACTTGTTCTATCATACATCAAGTTTAGCCGGTTTTTCTGATTGCGAAGTTTATCATTTTAGCCCGATATTTAAATTGAGTGATTTAAAATAAATAATCCACATTATTAAAATATTTGGATATGACGACACATATATGACAAAATAAATCATATATTTGTTATGCATAAATTAAATTATTTTCTTATTTATAAAAATGTTAATTTGCAATTTTAGAAATATATTGTTAAAAATGATAGGTCATTGAAATTTATTTTTATTAAATTTGTCATATTTAAAAAGGACAATTAATTGACAAAATATTATTATAAATTGAAATATTGTCAATAAAACCGACATATATATGACAAAATGATTACATTAATATGCAAGATATTAGTAAAAATAGCATAATTGTAAGAACTGAAAATGATTTAGTTTATAGCAAGCTTGAGAAGTTTTGCAATAAAAATAATATCACGATAAACAGGGTATTTTCGGAAGAAGAGATAAGAAATAGTGATGCGAATGTTTTTGTAATAGATCACCAGTCTCATAAATATAAAAACAAGATATATTTTGACATGTTCAATTCTTTGCCTTACAACAGAGAGAAAATAATGGCGGTGTTTGTCATCGGGAAAAAAATTAAGGGCAAATCGGGGATATTGAAGAAGACATTTTTCGTTGATACAAAAATGATTGAGAAAACCTTGGTTTTGAAAGTGGAAGAATTGATAAGCAAAAATCGCAACAATAGAGAAGATATCCTTAAAAGGAAACTTACGAGAATGATAGAGATATTAGCAACAGAGGAAACAGGTAGAAGATTGGATAGAAAAGAATTTTGCAAAAAGCATCAGATATGTAAAAGGACATTGGAAAGGGATATTAGAATAATTAAAGCAGTAAAAACTGAAATTAAAAACCTGAACTCATACGAAATTGATATTAAGTACAAAAATGTTAATGAAGCATCAAGCATTGAAGCAAAAAAGCTTTTCAGAATAATTTATTTTTATTTACATATTTTGTTATTCGAAGAGGTGCTATCAGAAAAATTCTGTAAATATTTCGATATTTCGCAACGTACTTTGGGGAGAGATGTTTATTATTTGAATAATGTTTTGGAAGACAGGCAAATAGAAGGGGTGGGAGGAGTTTTTCATTAGAAATGGGTTTTGTGATATTTGAAAAATAAATAATTTTACGAAAAAAAATAATATGAATGAATTTGAAAAAAAATGGTTAAATCAAACTGATGATGAGATTTATGAGCATTTCGATAGCTTGTCAGATGATGATAAATTTGAATTTTTGTTGGGATTAACGAATCTTAACCCCTTGCCTGAAATTGATTGGATTGATTATATTTCAGACATAATTAACTATTTGTTATCCAATGATAATATCGAAAAATCTCTGATTCTTGTAGATTGGTTTATAGTCAATTTTCCGAAGGAATATGAAACTAAATATGGGTTTATAGAACGGGAATTGATAAATTATTTTATTTATAAAAAAGATTGGGAGAGTGTTAATAAGCGGATTGCAATAATTAAAAATTATCCGGTATTAGGAGTAGATATTATAACTATCAGGTTGATTTATCAGCTACTTTATAATTTAAAATTTGATGCTGTTGTTGAATATTGTTTAGCCGTGAGGAAAGATATTGCAGATTCAGATAAGCTCTTTGTTAACCCTGAAGAAGACTTTGCAATCATTATTTATTTAAGAAAAATTCAGGATTATTATGAAACGATTTTACACTATGAAGAACCTGATAGGGACAAACTTGTGCAAGAATTAAAAGAAATAAATTTCACCGATAAAGAATCTATTTTGCAAGTTCTCAAACATCTTGATAAAGCTTTTGTCGAAGAAAAACCAAAGATTGAAACTAACAGAATAACAAATGAAGTTTTTAAGCTGTTGAATATTGAGTTTATGAAATATATGTATTACAAGTACAAGTTGCCTTTTGTTTTTTCTAATACTATTTTTATGTTTTTTGCAAATTCAAAATTATATTCAAATAAAAAATATGTAAAAAACGTTTTCTATTTTGAAAAAAACACACTAAACAAACATATTGCAGAATCATACGATAATGTATATGGTACAAATAATCTTGAAATATTTGGTAAAGTTTGGGGGATGTATTATGTCTTTGATTTTTTTCATTATTACGGATTGATCAATAAGCTTGAATTTAACAATTTGATAAAATACTATGAGTATTTTAGAAATGAATTTATTTATATCGAAGGATCAGATTTATGGATATATAAATTTGTTTTTGAATGGCCAGAAATAGATTTTCAAAATAGAAAGCAAGAATACATTAAGCTGTTTGATGAAAGTAGGTCAATACCACAAGTTGATGCCTACGAAAATGCTAAAATGTTTGTAGAAAAGTTGAATAATAATTGATATAGAATTTGAGTGTTTTTATTGCAAAAGGTTTAGATAAAGGGTTTATGATGAACTTGCGTTTTATATTGAGATATAGTATTAAATAGTGCAAAAAATCAAACGTGGATTAATTTTTACACTTTATCACTTTTTGTGGAAGGGAAGCTTAAAATTATTGATGTTCCTATTTTGTGCTCGGAATTTACGCTAATAGTTATTTTATGGTAGTCGGCAATCTTTTTTGTTAGTGTTAGTCCAATTCCATAGTTGTCTATTCCCTGACCAAAACTTTTATGTCTAAGGAAAATTTGTTCGGTTTGATTTGGAATCATTCCAATGCCAGTATCGGTAATGTTAAGAATAAAGCTATCTTTTGAGACTTTAGAAATTATTGTTATTGAACCCGCTTCGGTATAACGAATAGAGTTGTTTATTATATTGTAAATCATTGTGAATAATAGTTGCTTGTTTCCTGTAAAGTGAAATACTGTTTTGGATTCATTTCTTTCGAGTGACAAGCCTTTAAATAGAATTTTATCATTAATTTCGTTGATAACTTCATCAATAAGTTGATTTATATTGACTTTTTCATTTAACAAGTATTCTTCATTTTCTATTCTCGACATTACCAGCAAGGTGCGTACTAAATTGGTCAAGCGATGAAGTGTTTGTTTTGCTTCAACAATTTTAATCATATCTGTTTCTGACAATGATTTGCTGAGCATAATATTATCCAGTTTTGTTCTTATAATGCTTATTGGAGTTAATAATTCGTGAGAAACATTGCCTATATATTCTCTTTCGTTTATAAAAGCCTTTTCAATTTTTTGCATAAGGGCATTTATTGATTGGTCGAGATAGACAAAATCGGTTGTTTGAGAATCAATATTGGAATAATCAAAATTAACAGGATCTTTAATATTGTGTAATTTTTTAGTGATTTTATCTAGTGGTTTAAGAAGAAATTGAATAAATATCAAATCAATAATAAGTGTTAAGAATAAGATAATTATTAAAAATATGACAGCATAAGATTTTAATTTTTGTTCGAACTTATAAATGTCCTCCATGCTTTTTCCGATCTCAATCAAATAAGTTTTACCATCTTTTTTTATTGAATAACTTAAAACACGATAATCAATAATTTCTTCTTCAATATTTCTTTGAGAAAACTGAATTTCATCAATAAGAGTGTCAACATCAAGTTGTTCGATAGATACAAATTCTGCTTTAATTATATTGTAACTTCCAAATGATTTAAGCTCTGCGTTTTGATCTACAAAATTATTAATCCCATCCGATTCTATTAATGCCAATACTTTGTCTAATTTCTGAACTAGCTCGTTATCTGTATCTTGTCGAGTAATTATACCAGCTATCCAAGGCACTAAAATTAATAAAAGAGTTACAATTGTAGTTTTTGTAAGTGCATTGAAAAATACTAATTTATTTTTTAGCTTAAATTTAAATATTTTCATATCAATCGGTTAGTTCAAATTTATATCCAACGCCCCTTAGGGTTTTAATCCATTGTTTTGGGTCATATGCCAATAATTTTTTTCGAATATTTTTAATATGTACATCTATGTAGTTTGAGTCGTAGTCTTCTTCAAAGAAATCGCCCCAAACATGCTCCATCAACTGCATGCGGTCTAAAACTCTGTTCTTGTTCAGAACTAAATAATTGAGAAGCTTAAATTCCTTTGCTGTAAGTTCAATGATTTGATTATTGTATTGCAAAGTTTTTTTTATTGTATCTAAATTAAAGTCACCAAATTGGATTACGGATGTTTTATATCCGAACTTTCGCCGCGAGATAGCCTGAATTCTTGATAGTAATTCGAGAATAGAAAAAGGTTTTGACAAATAATCATCAGCTCCGGAATTTAAGCCTTTTATCTTATCTTCTAATTCATTTCGGGCCGTAATAATGATTATATAGGATTCCGGATTGTATTTTTTTACCTCCTGCAAAAGATCGAGTCCTAAATAATCAGGTAAGCCTAAATCGAGTAAAATAAAATCATAAGGATTAATTGCAATCATCTCCGATGCCTCGTGACCTGTATGTGCCATGTCGCAATTATACTGCTCGCCAACTAAAAAATCACGAATTTCATTTGCTAAGTCTTTTTCATCTTCAACAATTAGAATTCTCATTTATTTGTCCCTTTAAAATTATAAAAGTAAGTTAAAGAAATCATTGTTCCAAATCCTGACTCCATGCCAATAAATTTGAATTTTCGACTTGGAATACGATATATTCCCGAAAAAGTGAAAAATAAATTATTTATTCCATAGCTTATAGGTAGCATTATATTAATTCCTTGAAAACAAAAATTGTTGTACGAATATCCTCTATTGGAGAGAAAATTTTGCAGTTGAGTTTTGTTTTCAATTGTTAAGTCTGAATAAACCCAGTAATCAGTTCCAAATGCAAACGAAAGGGTAGGATTAATCATTAAAACAGAATTTTTAAGTAAAACATCATCAAATGAAATAAAGCGTGATATGTCAATATCTAAAAAGTAATTAACATTATTTTCGCCAATAAGTAGGTTAAAATCAGATGATAGGTAATTGTTTTTAAATTCGTATCCGCTATAAATATCAAAAGAGTGAGTGTAATTAATGCCTTCTAGCTTGGTATTTCCGTTAAAGTCGTGCCAAGCATAACTAATGTCAAAATCAAAACCATTGTCGTAGTATTTTTGAAATCCTGCTAAAATTTCATATTCAAAAGATTGAAGAGAATCGCTAAAATAATTTGAAAAAGAACCACCAAGGTAAATGCCGGATTTATGATAATAGTCTATCTTATTAAAAATCGAAGGTATCTTTTCAGTTATGTTAACACTATGTTCAAGTTTATTGTAAGAAAAACCGGAATTTATCATCAAATAACTATATTGAGTGCTGTCATCAATTATTGAACTGTTTGATATAGTATCTTGTCCCATAAGGTATCCTGATATCGTGATAAACATAATTAGAATCAAGATGTGATTTCTTATCCAGTAAAACAATGATGTTGACTTATGCATAAGGATTGTAATTTTAATAACATAAATAAAAAAATTGGCAAAATGTTTAAAAGAAAGTAAACATTTTGCCAAAAATACCTAAAACCCTTCAATCGTCATTACAATTTTTAACTGCCATGATGATAATTATTCACAGCCCCTTTATTTCTCTTCATCATTTGCTTTGAATTCTGTTTCTGCATTTGTCCTTGTTGTTTTTGGACTTTTTTAATTTGCTTTTTTTCTTGTTTTTGCAGAGGTACATTTTTTACATGATTTTTTTTCTGCAACTGAATTTGATCACCGTTTTTTGCTTGTGTTCTTGTCTGTGTTTTGATTTGATCACCGGTTTGATTGCCGTCTTGATGAATTTGAGCTTGGGTTTGAGTTTTTGTCTGATTTTGTTGCTGAACTTTTTCCTTTTCTGCAACTTGTGCTGAAGATGTAATTGCGAATACAAAAATTGCAATTAGTGTTAAAAGCGTTTTCATAATTTTGTCCTCCTATTTAGTGAATATTAATAAAATTCATATAATTTCTATAACAAAGATATGATGCAATTATGAAGCGAACATGAAGAATGAAAATTTATTTTTTTAATAATGGCAAAAATTTTATTTGTCTGGTGGATTAAGGAGTTAAAAAAAGCCTGAATTTCTTCAGGCTTTTTTGCCCCCCCTAACAATATTATTATCGAACCAATTCCGTGAAGATTTGAAGAGGATATATGAGCTGAAGCATTATATTGACAAGGATTGAGACAAAAATAAATCTTGTTTATCAATAATTAAAGATTATAAAACACATGTGAATTTTGTACAATGGATTATTAGGTTCTTTAAAAATAATTACTCCCAACGCCATATTTTGGCGTTCACCATGTGTATTATTGCATTCAAAAAACTAAAACGATATGAATAAAATAATTGAAACCACTTTTAAAATTGGATCTGATAAAGAGCTTTCAAAACTAATTTGTGATTATTATGGAGGTGTTTGCGAAATCGACTATTCAGTAACGAATGAGGCACATATTATTTATACTGACACAAACCCCAAACAGATTATATTAGCCTCACTATCAAGTAGTTCTATTAAAACTCAATTAAATTTTGTTGAATATTTAAAAAATATAGAACCAACTGATTTACAAAAACTTCTTATGCTTGTAACAACATATCCCCAATACTCAAAACTTATTGAACAGGACAATTACTCGTTAACAAAAGTAAATAATGAAATAGATTTTTTACTAAGTGAAACTGATGGATGGATTATATACTGTCATCAACTAGAGAAACTGCTTCGAATAACAACGAAATGCAATTTTGCTGAAGCGGAATTATTAAGAAAGCGAAGAAATGCAAAGCATCAGGATGTTTTCGATAAAATTTCAGAAATAAGGATTAACAATGAAAAGCTAACCAGTTTTATAAATGAGAGAATGATACTAAACCTAACATACCATCCTAATTACAAAGCTGCTTTTATCTTATATAACTATCTAAACAAATAGAGACTATGCAAAATTTACAATTAAAAGATTTATATTCAAATAAATTCTCATCCGGCGTCTTTTGTTTTCTTCAACAATTAAGAGAAAAAAGACGAAACCCAGATTCCAATAAAAGACCTGCATATCCTTTATTAATAAAACTTAACGAAGAAGCATTCAGTAGCTCAGATCTTAAGATTATGATTTTTGGTCAGGAAACGAACTCATGGGAGCGAGGTACGGTGGAGGAGTTTATTCCTGTTGAAGAAAGCTATAAAATAACTGAAAGAACAGTTGATACTTTTATGAGTCAATATATAGAGTTTTTTAATTCTAAAATGCAAAGAAAAGGAATAGATTCTCCATTTTGGACAACAGCAAAAAAGATAAATAAAACTCTCAGTAAATCTGGCTTAAAGCCATACATTATCTGGAATAATATTTATAAAATAGGAAATTTTGCAAGAAACAAAAACAGACCGAGTAAAAGTATCAGAGATTTTGAAAATTCATATTTTCCCTCTGTAATAAATAATGAATTAGAGATATTAAAACCTGATATAATTATTTTGTTAACTGGTCCCGAATATGAAGCGAGAGTGGATAAAATCCTTACAATAAACAAAACAGAAAAGCTCTGCGATGATATTGATGCACGAGAACTGGCTAATCTAAGTCTTAATTCCGGCGTAAAAGCGATTCGAACTTATCACCCTAATTTTTTATTTCGTAACAAAAAGAGTAATTATATTGATTTGATTATTAAAAATCTATGATTGTGATCGAATTTTTAATCTCGTCATTATCAATAAATTTTTAAAACATTTCAGGTGTCAAATAAGGCTTGATATGATATTTTTTATTAGCGTATTCAAAATCTGAAATAAATAATCCATCATAGGATAGTATAAACTTATTTACTTCAATTATTCTGTCTTCAATCATAGGTTATAATATAAAATTAATGCCTAATATATACGGTTTTCAGCTAAACCTGTTTTCAAATATAGTATGTCAGGACGTCAAAATAGCTGATTGCGAAATATTATCTTTTCAATATGCAATCTTTAAAAAAGGATGCTTTTGAAAAGTCTTTAACACAATTTTATCACACTGCCGGTTAGTTGTGAAAAGTCTGTTTGTGACAAGAGGGAATTGTAATTTGTCAATCATTTTGCCTGTCGTTAAATTTGCCAAGCAATCCCTGTATTAAGGCAATAATAATTTAAAGATGAATTTAATCGTCTAGAAACAGAAAAATCAATTTGAAAACGCTTGTTTATTAAATAAGAAGACCCCACATCAATATAAAATAATGAATTTGTTTGAGGACTTGTGAATCCATATCCTTCAATGAAAGCATTCCATTTTTTATTAAAATTAATACCAAAACAAATAGCATAAAAATGATTTGGC
>JAQVEY010000050.1 GCA_028697515.1 Bacteroidales bacterium
CTCTTCAATTTTAATTTTTACTTTCTTGAGGCAAACAAACAAAAAATACTTGGGAACTTTGAAGAAGCTTTACAAAATTATCAGATGGCTTTAAAAATTGATGAAAATCAAGCTTCTGTGTATTTTGAAATTGCAGGAATTTTAAATTTAGCCAGAGATTATTCCGGAGCGCTAAAGTATGCAAATAAAGCTGTAGAACTTGATAAGGCAAAGAATAAATATTATCTATTACTACTAGCTGTGGTTTATCAAAACAATAATCTGTTTGATGATGCTATAAAAACGTACAACAACATAATCAAACTAGAACCCACAAATGTTTATTATTACTTTGAACTTTCGGATATTTTACTGCAGCAAAACAAAGTTGAAGAAGCTATTAAGATTCTTAATAAAGCTGAACAACATTTCGGCATTGTTGATTATATCTCACTAGAAAAAGAAAAATGTTATCATATTTTAAAAGATAATCAAAGTGCCTTGCAAGAAATAATAAAACTTTCGGAGGCGTTTCCCGAAAATCAACGATTCAAAACAATATTAGCAGAATCTTATATCACTGTTCATGATTATTCTGCAGCTAAGAAAATTTTCGAAGAACTTGAAAAGACCGAAATACAAGAAGGTATTATTTATTTTTCGATGGCTGATTTTTTCAGACTTATAAAAGACTATGAAAAAATGTTTTCTTCTCTTGAAAAGGGCTATATAAAAGACGACGTCGATCCTGAAATAAAAATAAAAATGACCTTATCTCTGCTTGATAATTTTGGAAACGATCCTTTTTTTGTTTCTCGAATTGAAAATTTATTAAACATCCTGACTTCTTCGTATCCTGATAATCTGACAATCCGTGCATTAAATTCTGATTTTTATATTTTTAAAGAAGATTACAAATCAGCACAAAATGAGTATAATTTTATACTCTCAAGAGATAAAAATAAATACGAATTATGGAAACAGGCTTTATATGTTGACTATCTGCTTTTTGATATGCAAAGCATGTATATAAGATCTAAAGAAGCTGTTGAATTATATCCAAACGTTCTTGAGTTTTATCGTTATTACATCATTTCCGCATATTCAACTGAGAACTACAATGATGTAATAGAAGCTGTTGATTATGCCTCTATATTATCAGTATCAGATCAGGTTTTGCTGATTGAATTCTTAAATATGCAAGCAGATTCATATCATAAACTAGGTAAACATCATAAATCTGATTCTGTTTTTGATCTTATTTTATATAAAGATGCTGAGAACCTCGCAGCTTTAAATAATTACAGTTACTTCTTGGCAACAAGAAACGAAAATATTGACAAGGCCCTTGAAATGAGTACAAAATTAATAGAACTTTCGGACAATGTTCCAAATTACCTTGATACCCATGCTTGGGTTTTATTCAAAAAAGAAGAATACGAAAAAGCCTTGAACTATATTAGTATGGCAATTGAAATTGATGGTGAAAATGCTACATTTTATGAACACAAGGGAGATATTCTATTTAAAACGGGAGATACGGAACAAGCAATTAAATTCTGGATTTCAGCCTCCGAAAAAGGAAATGGCTCTGAGTTATTAGAACAGAAAATTAAACAAAAAAAATACATAGAATAAATTTTGAGTAAATCGAAAATTATATTGCTATTTTTAATCCTGATGTATACTATTACTTGTATTATCTCGTGCAAAGTTGTTTTTGTTAACAGAGGAAAAAGTGAAAATATCAGACCAACAAAATTGTATAAATACCTTGAAGAAAATAAATTCGATTATAATAACTTGACATTAAAATTTTCGGCAGAAATTTTTTCGGCAGAATCTTCAGAAACTTTTAGTGGAATAATTCGAATACAAAAAGACAGTATTATTTGGATAAGTTTAAGATCCTATAATATAGAAGGGGCTAGAATCTGTATCTCTCAGGATAGCGTTAAGTATCTTAACAGAATCGACAATACTTATTATTTGGGCGATTTTAGTTTTTTTACTGATAAGTTTCAAATAGATCTTGATTATCAAGCAATACAATCTATCTTAACAAACAACTTTTTTTTCTACCCCGAACCTGTTGACACACTAAAATCCATAGCTAACTTTAAACCCTGTGACGATTCTTCCTTTTATTGTATGAGCTCAATTTCGCAACGTAAATATACCCGTTACTATGTTGATGATAAACGTCCAAACAGATGGGAACGCAAATTAGATAAAGAATCCGCAGACACTATTGATAATAATTTAAAATACGAGTCAAATGAGTTTGTTTTTCAAATTGTTAAAGTATATCCCGAATTGTTTCGCGTTAACGATATGTATATAGAGAATTACATCCAACAACAATCTTTATACATCTTTTATGACAAATTAACCAAATGTGGCAATCAATATTTCCCATATATTATGTCTATTGAATTACTTACTCCTTTGTTTGAAACAAATCTTGTTGTTAACATCGAATCGGTTACAATAAATTCTGAATCAATGAGTTATCCTTTTAAAATAGCTGATAAATATACAGAACTGACAATACAATAATACTATGAAAATAATTCCAATAATACTCATACTAATCTTTTCCACATCAATTGCTTTTTGTCAAAACAAATCTGATTTGGAAAAGAAGAAGAAAAAAACACAGGAAGATATAAATTACACTAACAAATTATTAAAAGAAACTCAAGAAAATCAAAATGCTACTTATAACAATTTATTATTAATAAATAAAAACATTAATTCCAGACAAGAATTAATCTCAGATATAAGCTCTGAATTAACTTATACAGAACAACAAATAAAAGATTTGGAATTCCTTATCACATTAATGACCGAAGATTTAGAAACCCTACGAGATGATTATGCTGAAATGATAAGAATTGCCTGGAAAAATCAAAATAAATACAATACTATTATGTTTATTCTGGCAGCCGAAGATTTTAATCAAACTTATCTTCGTTTAAAATATATGCAGCAATTAGCCGATTTTCGTAAAAAACAATTTAAAGCAATAAATTCCTTGCAATCAATTCTTAAAATTCAGATACAAAAACTACAAGAAGTTAAGGATCATAAGTCCACACTACTTGAAGATGAGCAGAATGAACAGAAAAACCTTTTAAGGGAACAAAAAGAAAAAGAAAAGAATCTTAATAAGCTTAAAAGTAAGGAACAGGAACTAAAAAAGAATTTGCAGGAACAACAAAAACAAATGGCTCAACTCCAAAAAGAAATAGAAAAATTGATTGCAGAAGAAACTAAAAGAACTTCAGGTTCTACAACCGGTAAATACGAGCTTACTCCATCCGAAAAAATTGTAAGTACTAATTTTGGAAATAATAAAGGTAAACTACCTTGGCCAGTTGATAGGGGGGTTATTGTAAGTAACTTTGGCAAACAATATCATCCAGTATTAACAAATGTTGAAATAGATAACAAAGGAATTGATATATCAACGATGGCAGGAACCGATGCAAGAAGCATTTTTGATGGTGAAGTAAGGAAAGTTTTTTCTGTGCCAGGTGCTCAAAATGCTGTAATTATAAGACATGGAGAATATTTGAGTGTATATACACATTTAGACAATGTATATGTTAGTGTTGGTGAAATGATAATAACAAAACAAGCTATAGGCAAAATACACACAGATAAAACAGAAAATAAAACAATTCTGCACTTTGAAATATGGAAAGGTAGTACTGTTGTTAATCCAACAGGATGGATAGCAAAATAAAATGAAAGAACCATATTATATATTGCTCGACAAACTCGATGCTTTTATTAAGAAGTATTATATAAATAAAATCCTTCGTGGTATTATTTTGTCAGCTAGCATTTACCTTGCATGGTATCTAATTATTGTGATTGCCGAATATCTAGGACGATTTTCCTCTCCATTTCGTACAATCTTGTTTTTTATCTCTGCTCTTTGCTTTGTTGTGGTTTTTATTCGTATGATCTTAATCCCTGTTCTTAATCTTTTTAAAATTGGTAAAATAATCAATTATAAACAAGCTAGCCGGATAATTGGAGATCATTTCCCAGATATCGCAGATAAATTGCAAAATACTTTAGAATTAAAAGATTTAGCTGTACAAAATAATGAATTTAATGACATTATTATTGCGAGTATAAACCAACGTACAGAAAACCTTAGGCCTGTGCTTTTCGTATCAGCGATTAAATTAAATAAAAATATAAAATATTTAAAATATCTAATCCCCTTATCATTAATAACAATCCTGATTTTTTTATTTTGGCCAGGTATAATGACAGAAGCTACAGAAAGAATTATACATTTCAACAAACAATATATTGCCCCCGCTCCTTTTGCTTTCACTATTCTTAATGATACAATGCAAGTTAAAAAAGGAGAGGATTTCACTATAAGAATTAAAGCTGCCGGTCAGTACTCCCCTGACCAGGTTATACTAAGATATTCCGGAAATGATTTTTATATGGAAAAAGAGTCTGCAGAAGTTTTTACCTATAAATTTAAAAACTTGAACAATGATATTATGTTCTCTCTTCACGCATTGGATATCTCTTCCTCTGAATATAAAATAGATGTTCTACCCGGACCAGTAATTATAGATTTTGAAATAATAGTAAAAGCTCCAGCTTATACAAATATAGAAGAAAAAAAGTATAGAAACTCTGGAGATATAAATGTTCCCGTTGGCTCCGAGGTCTTATGGACATTTAATACTTCAAATCTTAATTCTTTAAAAATAAAATTCGATACAATTACAATCCCCGCTGTAAAAAACGAATCCAGCTTTAGTATTAAAAGAAGAATCATTAAATCAGAATTATATAATATTTCAGTCTCCAATGAATATTTTACAGAAAATACTGGTATAAACTATCAATTAAATGTTATTCCTGATTTGTTTCCATCGGTGCGGGTGAAAAACTTAATCGATTCAACCGATTTCTCTGTAATCTATTATAATGGATTTATTGAAGATGATTATGGCTTTTCAAACCTAAGTTTTTACTGTATTCCCGGCGAGAAAAGTGATACCTTAATTAGTATTAATATTCCATATTCAAAATCTATTAATTCTCAAGACTTCTATTTCGCTTTTGATTTCTCAACATTAGATGTAAAGGGTCGTAATGTCAGTTATTATTTTGAAGTAGCAGACAATGACAGAATTAACGGAGCAAAAAAGACAAGGACCGCTGTAATGGAATTTATTGTTCCAACTGCTGAAGACTTACAGAAATTAACAGATGAGGCCAATAGCAGTTCTGAAGAGAAAATAGATGAAGCAAAAGATGTTAGTTCGAAAATAAGAAAAGACATTGAAGAACTTCAAAAGAAGCTTATAAACGAACATTTATCTCCCTACGAAAGAAATCAAATGTTACAACAAATTTTTGATTCTCAAACAAAGCTGGAGAATTTGATGAACGAAATTCAAAAAGAACAAAATTCTTTGCAACAATATAAGGAACAGTTTTCGAAAACCGAGGAACTCATGCAAAAACAACAGCAAATTAATGAGCTTTTCGAAAATATCATGGATGAAGAAATGAAAAAGCTTATGGAAGAACTCCAAAAATTAATGGAGAACTTTGATAAAGACAAGTTTTTCGAAATTGCAGAAGATATGAAATTCAATTCTGAAGAAATGGAAAAACAAATGGACAACACCATTGAGCTTTTAAAGAAAACTGAAGTTGAAGAAAGACTTAAAAATACAGTAAAGGGACTAGAAGAATTGGCAAAAGAGCACTCCGAATTATCTGAGAATACAAAGAATAAAGATTTATCGAAAGAAGAATTGATTCAAAAGCAAAAAGAACATGAAGAAGAATTTGATAACCTAATGGATGAGTATGAAAAAACCCTTGAAAAAAATGCAGAATTAAAAGAGCCAATGGATTTGAAAGATTACGAAGAAGAAATGGAAGAAATTTCAAAGACATTTGAACAATCTGAACAAGAACTTAGTGAAAACAAAAGTTCGAAAGCATCAAAATCACAAAAACAAAACTCACAAAACATGCAAAACATGGCTGAGCAAATGAGTTCTGAAATGGAATCCCAAGAAATGCAAGCTATGCAAGAAAATATTGAAGACATACGTCAGGTTGTTGAGAATCTAATCACTTTTTCATTTGACCAAGAAGATATATTATTGCAGCAAAAGAGTCTCGTTAATCGTGATCCAAAATTTAAAGAATATATAATAAAACAAAAAAACACATTTGATAATTTTAACATTATTAGAGATTCATTAAATGCTATGTCTGGCAGAATTCCTGAATTAGGACCTTTAGTTAATAAAGAAATAACAGATATTTACAAAAATCTTAACATTATAATGGAGGAAATGGGTGAAAATCGTCGCTATTTGGTTGAAGCCTCTCAACAATCTGTTATGACTTCTGCAAATAATCTTGCTCTTCTGCTTCTCGAACTAATGGAGCAAATGCAACAGCAAATGTCTATGCAAATGAAAGGTGATGGACAGTGCAATAATTGTAAAAATAATGGACAGGGAAAACCAGGGCAAATGAGAGATTTGCAAGAAGGAATGAAGCAACAAATGCAAGATATGATAAATCAAATGAAAGAAGGTGGTAAAAGCCCTGGAGGCCAACAAAGTGAACAACTTGCAAAGATGCTGATACAACAGGAAATGATGCAACAAATGCTTAACGACTTAATGAACAGTGGTATTAGTCCAGAATCTGCAAAAATATTAAACGATATAAACAGAATGATGGAACAAAACTTAAGCGATATTATCAATGGAAACATTACTCCTACAACAATAAATCGGCAAGAACAAATTTTGACCAGACTTTTACAGGCAGAAAACAGCGAAAGAGAAAGAGAAATTGATAACAAACGAAAATCAAATGAAGCAAAAGATTATAAGTTAAGCAATCCTGATAAGGCCTTTAAAGAGAGGGAAAAGGAAATACGATTTAATGAATTGTTACAATTCTCAAATTTAAAATTGAATACATTTTATAACAATAAGTATAAAGATTATTTAAAAAACCTAAATAAGGAATAAGATGGCAGTTATTTTTTTTAATGAAGATGTCCCAAAACCAAAATTAAAGTTTACTATCCTTAAAAAGTGGATTATGTCTGAGATTGAACTTCGGGGTTTCAAAACGGGAAATATAAACTATATCTTTTGTTCGGACGAATTCCTTTTAGAAATGAATAAAAAACACTTAAATCATGATTTTTATACTGATATTATAACTTTCAACTACTGTGAAGCAGACATTATTTCTGGAGATATGTATATAAGTATTGATAGAATAAAAGAAAACTCTTTACTTTTAGGTACATCTGAGTCAGAATATTATAGGGTTATCATTCACGGTGTTTTACACCTTTGTGGTTATAATGATGATACTTTGGACGAAACTCAAGAAATGCGAAAACAGGAAGATGATTCTTTACTAAGATTACAAATATATTAATTTTGTGAGTTTTGTCTATATTGTATTGCAGTATTATAATAATAATCTGCTTTCTTAAAATTACCCTTTTCTCTATAGTAATTACTTAATGTCATCCCAATATTATAATTACCATTAAATTTTTCAAATGCTATACCCCAGTTTTCTATGGCTTTTAGCGTGTCTCCAGATAAAAGATAGTAATTCCCTTTTTCAACATACGGAGCATCTAATTCTGGGTTAATTCCTATTTCAATGTCAACAAGTTTTATTGCACCTTTATAATCATTAACTGAAATAAAATACTTCTTAATATCATCAAGAACAGCTTTATTGAGATTTTGCATTTTTAGGTTTTCAATAGCCATGTTATAATACTTTGATGCCATTGCTGTATCTCCAAGAGCAAAACTCGACTTGGCACTAAATACGTAAGCTTTATCAAGCTCTTTGTCTTTATAATTATGATTTTTATTCAAATAATCATATAAATCTTGAATAGATTTTTTGTAATTTCCTAGATAATAATTTGAAATCCCTCTGTTTAGATACGCAGCAGCAATTGTAGAATCAACTTCTAAGCACTTTGTTAATTGCTTTTCAGCTAAAGAATAATCCTTATATAAAATCATGTTTATATATCCAAGGTTATACCAAGGGTTTGAATATGTAGAATCTACCAGAAGTGACTGATTAAAATGTTTAATAGCTAGTTCAATCTGATTTTTGTAACTTGTTAAAGGAATGTTTTGTTTAATTGCAGTATAAACTTCTCCAATCAGTAAATTTCCATAAAGAGTATTGGCTTTTGCAGAATTTTCAAGGTACTCTATATCATGAGAAAAAAGAGTTTTTCTATCTTTCCAATCTCCATTTCTATTAATACTGATAAAAGTATTTGGTAAAACAATAATTGCACTAAGAATAATTGAATTAATTTTTATAGATTTACTAAAAGAACTATCCCAATTTGTCTTCAGCACACGAAAAATGAGATACGCTATCACAATCCCAAATCCAATACTGGGTGTAAAAAGCATACGTTCCGCAATAATCCCAGTTAGTGGAAAAAAGGTGTTAGCAAATGGAAAAATAGCAATAAAATAAAACAATATTCCGAACGACAAAAGTGACCGTTTGTTAAAACCCTTAAATGCAAGGAAAAGAAGAAAAAGGTGAAATGCTAATGACAACAAAACAATCACATTACCCATTCCAACAGAAGGTATCATGCTATATCCATAATAAAATCTTAAAGGATATGGTATAATTAATAGTTTGCTATAATAACCAAAACTATAAATTGATAATGCAACTTTATCCGAAAACGAGCTTTCTTTATCAAATGATGGATTTTGCCATTTGTAGACCGGAGCATTTGTTTCTGGCATAGATTGTTTGGGAACATAATAGGCTATTAGCAAAATTACTCCACTTAGTATTAAAAATATGGTGATGGATATTATAACTTTTTTAGAAAGATTTTCAAACCAATTTATCTCTATTATAGATTTGGATTGTTCTGGTAATAATGTAAACATCAATACAATTAAAGAAATAAATCCAAAGAAATATGCTTTTCCAATAACCATAATTATTCCAACTAAAATAGTTATTCCCCACAATATAATATTTCTTTTTGTGATTTTAACTTTTTTAGTGGTATCCTTCCTTACGTAAATAATTAGGATGTAGTTTATAATAAATATTCCCCAGAAAACAAAAGCATTTATGATTGAATCTGTATTCTTTAAAAATATTCTTATTTTGTCTCTCCAGATATTTAATGATGGGCACATAATTAAAAATAACACAATCCATAGAAAAAGTAAAATCGTTAATATTGTTGTTTTATCAGTAAATTTTGGCAAAGTGTTTTTATTCAATTTAACTTGAGAAAGGAACTTAATATCAGTATAAAAGAATATTATTATTAAGGGTATTAATATCAAAAAAATCACAGCAGATTCTTTAGCTAAAAAAGCTAAAGCCAACATTGTTACTGTTAGTACTAAAGGTAAAATTTTTCTGGTTTTAAAATAATTTATTGAAAATATTGCTGCCAATAGTCCAAATATCAGACTAACAATTTCTTCTCTGTTTTTCAAGCTTAAGACTACCTCGCTATGAATTGCATGAGTTTGAAAGACTAGAACAATAATAAATGATATCCACAAATGATTATCAGGATATTTTTTCTTAAGCAAAACATTTAAGAAATAAAACAATAAACTACAGCAAAAAATATAATATATAATATTTATAAAGTGAGCTGTGTGTGGATTACTTCCGAATATTTCGTATTCAATTGCATATATTGCAATAGTTAACGGTCTGTATCCAAAATATTGCTCATCTCTTGTATTATACCTTGTTGTGAAAATTTCAGGAATACCAGCAATTCCTTTTTGAACGAGTTCATGATTTTCATAAACATAGTCATCATCAATGTTAAAGTCATTGTTTATAGATTGACCATAAAGCAGAAATCCAAAAATTGCTATAGCAATATAATAAATATACTTGTTATTCTTTGTGTTACTCGTATTTTTAATTTTCTTAGATGACACTTGAATTATTTTGGAAGTAAAAATAATCGAAAAACCATACATTTAAAATTATTATTTGAAATATATGATTATTTTTTCAATACAAAATCAGTTAAAACACTGCATATCAACAGATATAAAGCAATTTATGAATTATCCCTGAAAAAAGTTCAAAAAAGTTTTGGTAGGAATAAAAATGTAATTATTTTTGCAGTCCCAAAATGAATGGGTAAAAGGTTTCGGCCTTACAAAAAGTTCTTTGATTTAATAGCAAGTAGCACACAGAAAATAACAGGTAAACAAAACTGTTTAAATAACGCAGTTTAAAAAGAGATAGGATCTTACGAAAGATATAGATAAAAAATTATATTACAACG
>JAQVEY010000051.1 GCA_028697515.1 Bacteroidales bacterium
ACAGATTATAAAAATAATTATTATGAATATGAGATACCATTGAAAGTTACTCCTCCGGGTAATTATGATGGCGATTCGGACGAAGAAGCTCCTGACAGATATATAGTTTGGCCTGAAGAGAATAATTTAGATCTTGATTTTGAATTATTGCAACTTGTTAAGCAGGACAGAAACGATAAGATGCGAGCCGGCGATGTTAATATCAGCCTGACTAGATTATATACAATGATAGATGGAGAACGAAAGGTTAGTGTTATGGGTAATCCTAATCTGTCAAATGTGCAGACTATTATGATTGGTGTTCGCAATCCTAAAAAAGAATCGGTTAATGATAATGATGATGGTAAACCAAAATGCGTAGAAGTTTGGGTAAATGAGTTGAGATTGACAGATTTCGATGAAAAAGGTGGCTGGGCTGCAAATACGAGAATAACAACCAAACTTGCCGATTTTGGGTCGATTACTGTAGCTGGAAGTACAAGTAAACCAGGTTTTGGGGCATTAAACCAAAAAGTTGGTGAAAGACAAAAATCTGAAATAAATCGCTATGATATTTCTGCGAATTTTGAGTTAGGAAAATTCTTTCCCGAAAAGTGGAACGTTAAAGTACCAATGTATGTTAGTTGCTCTGAAAATGTAGAAAATCCTGAATACAACCCATTAGATCCAGATATTCCATTAAAAGTGTCTTTATCCGACCCAACTCTTACAGAAGAATATAAAGATAGTATCCGAAATATTTCGCAGACATACACTATGCGTAAGAGCTTAAATTTCTCAAACGTTAAAGTAAATAAAACAACCGGTAAACCTATGATCTACGATCTGGCTAATTGGTCGGCAACATATGCATACAACGAAATTTATCAAAGAGATGTTAATACTATCTTTAAAACAAATAAAAACTATACCGGGGCTATTTATTATAATTATAATGCAACACCAAAAATTGTAGAACCATTTAAAAATGTTAAGCTGTTCAATAAAAAAGCCTTTCAGATAATAAAAGATTTTAATTTCTATTATTTGCCATCTCAACTAGCATTTAGGACTAATCTTAATAGACAATATGGCGAAACACAGTTAAGGAATGTTTACAATCCAAGTTTTGCTTTACCAGTGAGTGTAAATAAGAATTTTCTTTGGACAAGGCAATACGATTTTAAATATAATTTGTCTAAAAACCTTAAATTCGATTTCTCGGCAACCAATAATGCCAGAATAGATGAACCGCAAGGTCGTATTTACAAGGAGGATCCTTTATACTCCGAAAAACGCGATTCGATTATGGATAATCTTCGAAGTTTTGGACGAAACACCCAATATCATCACCAGTGGGATGTTACTTATAACTTACCAATAAATAAAATTCCTCTTCTGAATTGGGTAACTGCAAATGCAAGATATTCAGGTACTTACGACTGGACTGCGGGACCTATTACTGCCGACACATTAAATTTAGGAAATGTGTTACAAAATGGAAATGCAATGTCTGTCAATACTCAATTTAATTTATTGAGTTTATATAATAAAGTAAAATATTTTGACGACATTAATAAAAAGTATCGTGGCCGTCAAACGGGTAAACCCAAGAAGAAAGAAATAGAAACGGTTACTTATGAACAGGAAATATCAAAACTTCAGGAAGGAAAATCAAAAAAGATAAATCATAAGCTTAAAACTGAAGATGTAACAATAAAAGCAACAGATGCTGATGGAAAAGACGTTCCGGGAGAGACTAAAATCATAGATGAAAATAGAGCAGAATTTACACCAACAATAGCAGCTTCAGAAATTAAATTGGTTGTAACAGGTAAAAGGGAGAAAACAGAATCTATTGCAAAGATAGTTTTTGACAATACTTTAGTCTTATTAATGAGTGTAAAAAATGTTTCAATTGGATTTACCGAAACAAATGGCACACTCTTACCCGGTTATTTGCCAAATACTTATATTCTTGGGATGTCAAATTATGTTGCTAATCCCGAAATGTTTGGACCATCTTCAGCAATCAGAACCCCTACAATACCTTTTATTTTAGGTTGGCAAGAAGATAATTTTGGAGAATGGGCAGTAAATAATAATGTAGTTACACGTGATACCTCAAATGTTGAAGCTTTTATGGGGACACTAAACCGTAATTGGAATATTAGAGCCTCATTAGAACCAATAAGAGATTTTAGAATAGATTTAACAATGACTCATTCATTTAGCCAAAATGAAAATAATTATTTAAGGTATGGCTATAATGAAAACACGGGAATTAATGAATTTATGAGGCTTAATCCAGTCGAGACTGGTAATTTTTCAATGTCTGTCATTACATTTGGAACTGCTTTCGAAAAGTTTAAAAACAAAGGCGATTACACTTCAGCAACATTTACTAACTTCGACGAGAATAGGATAATCGTTGCAAATCGTCTTGCATCACAAAGACCAGGATATGACCCTTCAGATATTGATACTTATGGATTTCCTTCGGGATATGGTAAAACCTCTCAAGATGTGTTGATACCTGCTTTTCTTGCAGCTTACACAAATAAAAGTGCCGAAATTGTAAGCCTCGAGACTTTTCCATCTGTTTTAAGTGCATTACCTAATTGGAGAATTACTTATGATGGACTTGGTAAAATACCTAAACTTAAGAAATATTTCCGTACTGTTAACTTAAATCATGTATATAGGTCAACCTTTAATATTGGTTCATATCAAACAAGATTATCAAACGAATATTACGAGGATAATGGCTTTAATATTATTCGTGACGAACTTGAGAATTATTATTCAAAATATCAAATTAATGGAATAAGTATTTCGGAACAATTCTCTCCATTAATTTCTATTGATATGACTATGATTAATAGTTTTATTCTTAAACTTGAAATTAAAAAGACTCGTAATCTTAATATGAGTTTTAGCAATAATCAGTTAACTGAATTAAAAACAGATGAGTATATTATTGGAACAGGATATAGATTTAAGGAAGTTGAAATAGTTATTAAATCGGGTGGAAGGCAGAGAAATTATAAGAGCGACCTTAATCTCAGACTTGATTTCTCGGTTAGAAATACAATGACTGTAATTAGAAAACTAGAGGAGGGATTTAATCAGCCTACAGCCGGAAATCTGACTTTTACGATTAAAACTTCAGCAGATTATGCATTAAGTAACAGATTTAATTTAAGATTATTCTACGATCAGGTTATTAATAGACCAACGCTTGGAGTTACATTCCCAACATCAAATACAAAATTTGGGGTCACCCTGAGATTTACTCTTGCAACATAAAAAAAAATGTGTTTAATTTGAGTTTTTATTATTAGTATTTAATCTATAAATGAAATTATTATGAATATTCCTACAAATTTGAAGTATGCAGAATCACACGAATGGTTACGCATAGAAGGTGAAATGGCTTATATCGGTATTACTGAATTTGCTGCAACAGCTCTGGGAGATATAGTTTTTATCGAAATTGAAACCGAAGGCGAAAACCTTGATAAGGGTGAATCTTTTGGAACCATCGAAGCTGTTAAAACTGTTTCAGATATTTATATGCCTGTAGGTGGCGAAGTTGTTGAAGTAAATCAGGCAATCATTGAAGATCCAGCTTTGGTTAACAAAGATTGTTTTGGGGAAGGTTGGTTGATAAAAATTAAAATGAATAACCCAGCTGAAGCAAACAATTTGCTTGATGCAGTAGCTTATTCTGAAGTAGCAAAAGACTAGTTCCTCTTTATACACTTTCTAGCTGATTAGATATTTCTTATGTCTGAATTAAAAGTTTACGCACTTATTCTTTCCGGTGGTTCTGGTAACCGTTTTGGGAATGTTATGCCAAAACAATTTGCTGATGTTTATGGCAAAACCATTCTCGATTATTGCGTAAGCAATTTTAATAATCATCCGCTAATTAGTAAAATAGTTGTTGTAAGCAATCCGGAACATATTCAAAGAACAAAACAGATTGTAAAGGGAGGTAAATTTCCAAAAGTTATTTCAGTAGTTGAAGGTGGTTCTACGAGAGGAGAATCCTCATATTTGGGGTTAATGGAAATCTCTCGCATTGAAAAAGATACAGAAAATTTAAAAGTTTTGGTTCAGGATGCCGTAAGACCTTTTACAAGTAAGAAGATTATCGATGATGTGATAGAAAGGCTTACAGTTAATAATGTTGTTACTGTAGCTGTTCCCACAACAGATACAATTTATATTGCTGGTAATAACGGAAGTCTGGAACACATCCCTGACAGAAGCAAAATTTTAAAGGCTCAAACTCCTCAAGGTTTTGACTATAAACTTTTATTGAATGCTTACGAAAAACACGAAAAAGTTAATCGCTTTAAACAAACAGATGATTGCAGCATTGTGAATAAAGTATTTCCGGAGGAGGAGATCTATATAGTTAAGGGTGATATAAATAATGTAAAAATTACATTTTCCGAAGATCTGGAATATTTCAGACAGATATTAAAAACAAAACGCTGAAAATTTTCAGCGTTTTGTTTTTAGATTTCCGACAACAAACTTATTGGATCTATTGGTACAACACCTGCTTTTTCGCAAACTAATCCACCCGAAATGTTGGATAAAAAAGCAATATGTTCATTACTGGCACCGGAACATAGCAATAAAGAAGCTACACTTATTACGGTGTCACCGGCTCCCGAAACATCTGCAATATCCCTTACAATAGCTGGATATTGAATGCAATTGTTTTTATCACAAATTAGTAAGCCTTTCTCTGATAAAGTTAAGATCAGTTTGTCGATGTTGAATTCTTTTATAAACTTAGCGGAATATTCTTTGATTAATTTAATATCATTTTTAGGAATATCACATTTAACACCTTCACAAAACTCTTTAAGATTTGGTTTGAATAAATTTACATCTTTATAATATCCGAAATTTCGCTTTTTAGGATCTGCAGTTGTATAGATTTTTTCCTCCTTCGAGAATTTTGTAATTTCATTAATTGTATAGTCTGTTAAAACACCTTTGTCGTAATCTTCAAAAATTATAACATCAACGGACTTTTCTTTGCATATCTTTTTTATCTTATCTATAAGTTCGTCAGCAGTATTTTTATCAATATTTGTTTCAATTTCGTCATCTACTCTTAGTAAATGTTGATTACTACTAATTATTCTAGTTTTAACTGTAGTCTTACGATTTTTATTGCAGATAATACCAATCTCACTTAGATTATGTGATTTTAAAAGCTGCTTAAAAATAATTGACTTTTCATCATCTCCAATAACCGAACATAAATAAGTAGTTGCGCCAAGTGAACGAACATTAATAGCAACATTTGCAGCACCACCTAATCTGTACTCAGATTCAGTTACTGAAACTATTGGTATAGGAGCCTCCGGAGAAATTCTGTTAACCTTACCCCACAAATAGGAATCAACCATAACATCTCCAACGATTAGAACATTTTTAGTTCTAAAAGCATCAAGATACGCCTTTACCTCTTGTTTTGAAATAATTGAATCCATGTTTTTATTATCCGTTTCAGACATATAATTATTTTTTCTTGAGAACGATTTTTAATTTAATATATTGCGAAAACTGAACTGCAGGCTCTACCATATCGGGATTTATTATAATATCATAAGTATTATATGGCAGCTTATTGTAAAAAATGTTTATTTTCTCATTTGGATTGACTAATGTAACATCTGTTGCATTCCCAACCAATGCCTCATAATTTGTAGGCATATACGAAGAAAAAGGAGAATAACATGAAATTGGGTATGTACAAGAATTGGTTTCTTCTAGTGATTTATAATCAGCTTCAAAACTATAGCCTAGCTTAGCGAAATCAGTCATAAATTGATTCAACAAATTTATGCATTCAGTTCTTAATGTATTATATATTGTCTTGTGATCATTTACAATATAATCAACTCTAATTATGTCATAAATCTCATTTTTAGCAGCCATTTTTAGATATTTATCAGCATTTGCACGATCTGTATATCTTATATGAATATTCTTTTTTATTTCGTAACCTTTTGGAACTTCAACATATTTTTTACTGAAGATTTTCTTTTCTTTTTCTCTCGCAAAAATGGGGGTTTGCGAAATAAAATCAACATATACTTCAGAATCCTCTATTCCCGCATCACTTAAAAAACTTGCAATTCTTTGATCTGTCAGTTCAAAACATGTTTCAAGATTTTCTGAAATTTGAGATAATCCTAAAATCATTATATAGGTGTCTGCTTTTACATTCATTAAAGCTTTTACATCAATATATATTACAGTATCATTAATTTGAGTATAATTGTAATAGCTCGCTTGTTGGTAGTATGCATTTGAATTTACATTATTTAATTCACGATAATCGCCAACATAATCAAATTCTGTTGACTTCAGATCCGATTTACTTTGATAAGCCCAATTTCCGGCACCTTGAGCATAAATGCTTAAAGAATAAGCAATTACCGATAAGCTTAATAAGATAGTTTTTTTCATAATTATTTGGTTTTTAGTTTTGCCAAAATTAGAAAAAAGCTATTAAATATTTATATTATTATAAATAAAATTGAATTTCAGATAAGATTTATTATTAAAATACAAAATAAAACATAAATCTGCTCTAAGTTTAAGAAAACATATGTGTTGCCTGAGATAATCCAAAAACAAGAGAAACCAAACCTAAAACTAATGCTATCCAACCAAGTTTTTGTTTTTTAATTCCTGCAATCACACCACCAATTATACTTATTAATCCAGTTAACATTGCAATATTTCCCAACATCATTTTTAAATCATGATAATGAATCCAAATTGCATCTCCTTCTGTTGTCTCAACAAGCGGAATAACATTAATTTGATTATGCAGGGCAATTCCAACACCTGCTACTGCAATAATAATTGCGACAATACTTAATACTTTCATGGTAAAATAGTTTAAATTAGAATTCTAAAATTAAATAAATATTTTGGATTAAGTAAGATTTTATTAAAAATATTTAAGCTTAGTTATAACAAATTTACTATTTCACAATAAGTAATTTATTATAATAGCACTTGTCATCCATTTCAAATGCGATATAATAAGTGCCTGGAAAATAATTACAGATGTCAATTGTTTCTGTTGCAGACACAAGGTTTTTGGAATAAACAATTCTGCCTGAAATGTCATAAATTACAATTTTTGAAGAATTATAATCGTTGAAATTTGTAGTAATAACAACAAAATCTTGAGCCGGATTAGGCGAGATGGAGAAAAAAGCAGAAATATTATCTACATAATTAGGCACATAATCAGGATCCCAAACTGCATCTGCCCAGATTGGATTATCAACGTAAGGATTACGATTATCCTGATATGAATAAACCGCATTGTTTCTGTCAATTTCCTTTTGTGATACAGGGTCATCATGATGCCAATCCAGTAACATATTTACTGTCCATGCCGATAAGTTATCACCACTAAAAGAAGCACCACCTGGCCAGTTGTCAATTACATCCAGATAACGGGTAGCCATATAAAAATATATTCTGGCGACATCACCTTTATATTCATCTGCTGGTTCAAAAACGGTTCCGCTATATCCCGGATATGTGCACGATCCAAGTTTTCCCGTGCCATAAACAGTCCCCGAATTACATTCTCCGTATGGGTAATTAGATCTGTAGCCGTTAACTTTACCATCGGTCGGAATAACATGAAAAGCATCAGAAACCATTGGACTTGCATCATTGAACCAGCTTTGAGGCACTGAATGTTCGCGATTATAACAATCACAAATCGAACTGTAGCTCCCACATTGATCAGAAACAAAATCGAAATCACAATTTGAATAGATATCCCAAACTTTACCGTCAGAGCGTTGATCACTTGTCTCATATACTGTCCACAAATCACTGTAAGAGACTACAGTATGATTTTTTATTATATTATGTAGAGCTAAACGCAAGTCCTCGTCTTGTAAACCCTGAGCCGAATCGTAATAACCAACAGGTATTTGTGCTTGTGCAGGGGTAAATAAAAAATTAATACTTATTAGGATTAGAATAAGATTACTATAGAATGTTTTCATTAGACTTTTATTTGAAGCGTTAGTCATAAACTTGTTTTATTATAAATTTCATTTTGCAAATTTACAGCTATTTTTTCAATTATCTCGGGATAATACTTGTATTCTAATTCATGAACTTTATTTGCTATTGTTTCAGGCTTGTCGGATTTGTCAATTCGAATAGATTTTTGAAATATTATCTCACCTTCATCATACTTACTATTTACATAATGTATAGTTATGCCTGTTGTTGTTTCTTTATTTTCGAACACCGCCTTATGGACAATATCTCCATACATGCCTTTTCCACCATATTTTGGCAATAAAGCAGGATGAATATTAACTATTCTTTTTAGATAATTATCAATAAGATACTGTGGAATCATCCATAAAAAACCAGCGAGTACAATTAAATCGACGTTTTTGGATGTTAAATATGTTAAAATCTTATCAGAATCATTAAAATCTTCTCTGCTAAACAACATAAAATCTATATTTAGCTTTGCCGCACGGGTTAAAACATACGCATTTGCCTTATTGCAAAGCACACAAGAAATATTTACGAAAGAATTATTTTTGAAATAGTTATAAATATTTTCCACATTAGTGCCTGATCCTGAGGCAAATAGGGCAATGTTTACTGTGTTTCTTTTGCTTTCCATAATTAAACTTTGTTAAGTTGTTGATTATCAATAATATAATCAAATTGTTAATAAAATTTTGTGCAAAATGTTTGACTGAACAGAATCTATTTCGTTAATTTGCACCGCAAAAGTAATTAATTTATTAATCTTAAATTATTAATTATGTCAGACATTACAACAAGAGTAAAAAGTATTATCGTTGATAAACTAGGTGTTGACGAATCAGAAGTAACTCCAGAAGCTAGCTTCACAAATGATCTAGGAGCAGACTCCTTGGATACAGTAGAACTTATTATGGAATTTGAAAAGGAATTCGAAATTTCTATTTCAGACCAAGATGCTGAAAAAATCGGCACTGTAGGTGATGCGATAAGCTACATGGAATCTCACGCAAAATAGGTTTTAATCTTTAAAATTCTGGTATGGAGCTAAAAAGAGTTGTTGTTACCGGTATCGGTACTATATCGCCTGTGGGAGACACTGCAGCCGAAACTTGGGAAAATGTAGTAAATGGTGTAGGCGGGTGTGACTTGATTACACATTATGATACCACGAATTTTAAAACAAAATTTGCTTGTGAGGTTAAAAATTATGATCCTGAAAAATATTTCGACAGAAAAGAAGTAAAAAGAATAGACAGATTTACTCAATTTGCTTTAATTGCTGCCGACCAGGCCTTAAAAGACAGTGGTGTGGATTTGGAGTCTTTGGACAAAACCCGCGCCGGTGTTATTTGGTCTTCGGGTATCGGTGGAGTCGAAACATTTTATCAGGAGGTAAAGGGCTACATCGAAGGAAATTACATCCCTCGATTTAGTCCTTTCTTTATTCCAAAAATCATTTCAGATATTGCAGCAGGACATATTTCGATGAAACATGGGTTGATGGGACCAAATTATTGTACTGTTTCAGCATGTGCTTCTTCGTCTAATGCATTGATTGATTCTTATAACCTAATCAGATTAGGAATGGCCAATTTTATGGTTACTGGGGGAAGCGAAGCCTCTATTAACGAAATTGGAATGGGTGGTTTCCAATCAATGATGGCAATATCATTTAATAACGATGAATATAAAACAGCTTCACGTCCTTTTTGCGCAACCAGAGATGGATTTGTAATGGGTGAAGGTGGTTGTGGCCTTATTCTCGAAGAATACGAACATGCTAAGGCAAGAGGTGCAAAGATTTATGCCGAAATGGTTGGAGCAGGATTATCTGCAGACGCATATCATCTTACGGCTCCACATCCCGAAGGTATGGGTGCTGCTTTGGTTATGACTAATGCCCTAAAAGATGCAAATCTAAAACCAGAAAATATAGATTATATAAATGTTCATGGAACAGCTACACCAATTGGCGATATTTCTGAAACTAAAGCTATTGTTAATGTTTTTGGTGAACATGCATATAAATTGAATATTAGTTCAACAAAATCTATTGTTGGTCATTTGCTTGGTGCTGCAGGTGCTATGGAAGCTTCTTTTGCAATTATGTCAACCGTTGACGGTGTTGTGCCTCCAACAATCAATCACAAACAAGTTGATGTAAATATTGACCCAAAATTAAATCTAACATTACACAAAGCTCAGAAAAGAGATGTTAA
>JAQVEY010000052.1 GCA_028697515.1 Bacteroidales bacterium
ATTCGATTACTCCACAAATATTTTCAGACTATCTCCTATTTTCAAAACATAACCTTCTGCAAGACCGTTCCATTTGTATATTTCAGGAATTGAACAGTTATATTTTGCAGCAAGCCTGAAAAAATTATCTCCACTTACAACCTGATGATGGATTATATTTGGTCGCTCAGGTCTTACCATAAATGGAGGGACAACTAGAGAGTCCGTTACGGTATCACGACGAGTTTCAAGTTTATCACTATTATCCAGAAAAATGTGAGTTACTTCTGTGGGCAAAACTAAAATGTGATCATCGCCGTCCATCGGGATATAACCGTATGAGTAGATCGGGTTTAGTTTTTTTAATAAATTTGCATCAGTACCTGTAACTTCGGCAATATTGCTCAAATGCAAATATCCTCTAACAAGTAAGGTGTCGGTTTTATTTGCTTCTATAAAAGTTTGCACCGGAAAAATGTTGTGCTCTGCATGGTATTCCATTAAATAATACATTGCAATAAATGCAGGCACATAATTTTGCATTTGAGTCGTAAAATATGGTCTTAAATCCCAATAATCTGTTTTCCCCCCACTTCTTGCAATGGCTTTTTTTACCGTGCCAGGACCACCATTATAAGCCACGAGTGCAAGTTGCCAGTCTTCGAACATTTCGTACAGACATTTAAGATAGCGACATGCTGCATCAGTTGATTTATAAACATCTCTTCTTTCGTCGATGTATGATGTTATATTTAGGTTAAAAAGATCAGCCGTTGGTTTCATAAATTGCCAAAGACCAACTGCTCCCGAAGGAGATACAGCTGTTGGATCTAAAGCTGATTCAACAGCTGCCAAATATTTTAGCTCTAAAGGTAGATTGTATTTATCCAAATACTCTTCAAAAATCGGGAAATAATATGCCGACTTGGTCATAACTATCTGTAGTTTATCCCTGTTTCTTACACCATAAGCATCTATATACTTCAAAACATATTCGTTATAATCCAAATCCATCGGAGTTGTTTCATTCAAATCATTTATCCTTTTTTCATAAACACAATCGGGATATCTTGGTATTTTTACATTCCGTAAGCTGTCAGATATTTTCTCAGATGATATCCACCAAATATTTGATGAATCATATAAACAAAACATCGCATCATTCAATTTTTCATAGTAATTATTATCTGCCTTTTGTTCTTTTATTGTATCAGAGTCTTTTTTGTTTTTCTTGTCTCCATCTAAATTGTCATAAACATTTAGGTGTACAACTAAGCTCAAAACTGCTGTAATCAATAGATATTTCATTAATTTAATTTTTTCACCGCTAAGATATTCTTATTATATTTTCATCTTGTAGCTGTTCTAGGCTAATTTTTTAACTTACTACTGTTAATTTGTTTTAATAAACATCTGATATACAACAATAAAGAGTGCTATTTTTACCAATAAATATAAGACCGATATGAAGAAAAAGATATTGATTATATTCGGGATTGCTTTGGCAACAGTGATTGTTGCTCTATTGGTTATTTATTTTGTAAGACCTGAATCTGTAAAATCTAAAGCAATTGATGCTGTTGGTGGTAAGCCATTTTTAATTATAGAAACCTCTAACTTTATTGATTTAATGCTAAAAATGAATACAGAAAGCTTAGTTTATAAAGAGTTAAATGATGTTTTTAGCTTTTCTGAAAAAAACTCTATCATTCATTGCATTGACAGTTTATGTAAATATGAGTCAATAAAGGATATAGTGTCATCAGGAAAACTAGTATTTAGTTTTGAAAAATCAGGGAAAGATATCTTACAAACAGCAATAGTGGAATTGCAGGACGGAGCTAAAGATAAAAAAGTCATACAGCAAATTGAAGAGGTTTTTAAGAATTTAGGGGAAATAAAGATTAGAGAGTATAAAAAATCAGATATATACGAATATATCCCTAAGAATTCTGTAAAGTTATATTTTACTGTAAGAAACAATTTATTAATAATCTCATATTCTGCTGTGAGCCTCGAAAAATCAATTGATAACCTAATAGAAGAAAAAAGTATTTGTGTAACAGATAAGGGCTTTAGTAGTGTGTACGAATCTGCCGGTAAAAAGGAACAGGCAAATGTTTTTGTTAATATGAAAACCCTGCCAGAAGTCTTGTCAAATTATTTTGTGCAAACTTATGCAACAGAATTAGGATATTTAAGCAACTATTCGGGATGGACAGGTTTGGATATGAATGTTTTTGCTGAAAGACTAAATCTAAACGGGTTTTTAAGCGATAATGATAGTATAGTTAATTATACAAATATTTTGAAATCTCAAAAACCGATAGAGATATCAACGAGACAGATTTTAACAGACAATACAACATTTTATACGGTTTTTGCATTAACTGACTACGTCGAATTTAATAAAAAATTAAATGAATACCTCAAATTAACCGGGCGAAATGACATTAGAGAAAAAGCTATTAGTGATATAAAAAATAAGTTCGGAATTGACATACGAGATGCTTTTTATCCAATGGTTGAAAATGAAGTATGTTTTTCCATAATTAATTCTACGACTTTGTTAGATGAACCATCTTATTATACTGTAATTGGACTTAAATCTCAGTCGGGAAGTATTCTGGAATTTGAAAATATGATAAGATTAATTTCGGCAAAAACCGGAAAACAAACATATGAGTATAAAAGTGAAATTGTGATTGACGCTAAAACTACTGTCCCTTGTTATATTCTTCCTTTTAAAAACTTACCAGGACTTTTATTTGGTGGGATGTTTGAAAAATGTTCAGGACAATATATTTGTTTTGTAAATAACTTTATGGTTTTATCAGATTCAAAAGAGTCTTTACATAAATTTGCTTATGATGCTATATTGAACAAAACTCTTGAAACAAATATAGAACACAGTTTGTTTTTAGAAAACTTTTCAGACAAATCCCTGATGTTTTCATATTATTCATTTACTACCGGTCAAAGTTTGCTAAACAAATACTTGTCTGATACGATTAATAACATATTAAGAGTAAATCGTGAATCTTTTCAAAGGATTGGAAATCTAGGTTATCAAATTACAAGTGCAAATGGAAGACTTTATAACAATATCGTTTTATGCCATTCTTCGGAAATAGAAGATAAACCTCAAACAGTCTGGGAAAGTAGGTTAGATAATACAGTAAGTTGTAAGCCAGCCCTAGTAGTAAATCACAATGATGATTCAAAGGAAATTCTTGTTCAGGACGAGAAAAATATATTATATCTTTTAACTAATAGTGGTCGGGAAATCTGGAGAATACAACTCGACGAGCAGATTACAAGTAGAATCTTTCAGATAGATCTATATAAAAATAATAAATTTCAATATTTATTTTCCACAAAAAATAAACTTCATGTGATTGACAGATTGGGAAATTATGTTGAAAAATTTCCTGTATCATATAGATCCGCATCAACTTCACCAATAGCCGTTTTTGATTATGAAAATAATAGAAATTATAGAATTCTGGTTCCATGCTCGGATAAAAAAGTATATCTTTATGATGCTAGCGGCAATATAGTTAAAGGCTGGGAATTTGTAGGGACAGAGCATACTGTTAATTCTGAGCCGAGTCATTACGTAATTGGAAGTGAAGATTATATTGTCTTTAATGATATGTATAAATCATATTTTATTAATCGTTCGGGAGATACAAAGATTGAATTTCTTACAAATTTCACTTTTTCAACAAATAATAAAATATGGATGGACGAAATTGACGGGAAATCAAGATTTGTAACTACTGATTCGAAAGGAATTGTTAGAATGTTTTATCCCGATGGTTCACAAGATTCTGTTAAAATAAAAGACTTTTCAGAAAAACACTATTTTGCAATAAAAGATATTAATTCGGACGGGATTTCTGAATATGTTTTTGTTGATGGTAAAACTTTGGATGTTTATAACAAGAAAAAGAAATTGGTATTTTCTTTTGATTTTGAGAGTGAAGTCAATAGCGAACCTTCATTTTATTTATTTCCACGCAACCAAACAAAGATTGGAATCGTCTGTAAGTCTGATAGAAAAATTTATTTGATAAACGATGATGGTAGTCTTTATAGTGGTTTTCCGCTTCATGGACTTACTCAATTTAGTATTGGTTATTTAAATAATTCTGCAAATAAATTTAATTTATTGGTTGGAGGACCAGAGAATTTGTTGTATAATTACGAAGTAAACGAAAATTAAAATTATGAAAACAAAATTGATTTACTCAGTTATTATTACCATGATGATAATAACTATGAATTCTTGTATTAAGGACAATTTTGATTTTGATAAATGGGATCAAGAAGTTCAATATGATGCAAGTTTTGCATTGCCGGCGGCTTGGGGCGATCTTGCTTTTGTTGACTTCATTGAATTGTATGATTCTACAGGCTTGCTAATTGAAAATGAAGACGGGTATGTGTCTTTACAATATAAAGCATATGTGAATTCTGATACTGTTCAATCAATCATTTATCTTAATGATCAGGAAACATCAGGTACTGTTACTAGTCCTGTATTCAACTTTGCCGGTTTTGACGATTTTGGAGATACTATTAGTTATGTCTATACTCAAGATATGGCATTTACAATGTTTAATCCGGAGGCCGAAATAGATTCAATTTTGCTAAAAACAGGTATTCTGGATGTTGCTACAAATTCGACTTATGGGCATTCTGCTCGTTTATATATAACTTTTCCAACTGTTACCAAAAACGGAGTACCTTTTTCAAAAACATTTACTTATGTAACAGGTGGTGGATATGCTAACAGCCTTAACAACGACTTCTCGGGATATAAAGTTGACATGACACAAACTGCTACAGGATTTAATGAAATCCCTGTAAACATCAGACTTACATTATATTATTCAGGTAGCAGTGTGCCAAATACAGGAACTCTTACTTTCGATGCAGATATGAAAGGCATGAGGTATTCGATGATGCATGGTTATTTTGGACTTAATACATTGTTTTTTGAAAGTGATACGATTGATATAAATCTTTTCCGTAATGAAGATTGGGAAATAGAAAGATACGAATTCAGAGATCCCAAATTCAATGTTTATTATTGGAATTCTTATGGGATTCCATCACAATTTTATTTTACTCATTTGATGGCAAATTCTGCTATCGATGATATGGACTATAATATTATTGATTATGGCGTTGGATTACCAGTTGGAGAGTCAAATCCATTCGATGTATCTTATGCTACAGTTGCAGGTGAGAGCAAACTTGACTCATTAAAACTGAATAAAACAAATTCAAATATTGCCGATGTTGTAAATAAAAGACCTAAATGGATACAGTTTAAGGCAAAAGCAACTACAAATCCTGCAGGGAATAATCACAATAATTTTGTTACCGAAGATTCGGAAATTGCAGTCGAAGTAGTTATGGAATTGCCATTATGGGGTTATATCTATAATTTTAATATGCGAGACACAATGGAAATTGATGTTGATGACCTATTTAATGAATATAATCCGATTACGAGGGCATTAGTTAGATTAGATATAAAAAATGGACTACCAGTTGAAGTTTTCGGACAGGTTTATTTCGCCGATCAATATTACAATATTTTGGATTCTATTTTCTATACTTATCAGGAAAGGCTTCTTTCTGCAGCCGAAGTTGACGAAAACGGAAGAGTTATTGATTTTAGCAGAAAGGTTACAAAAATAGAATATGATGAAGAAAGATTAGAAAAATTAAGATCTTGCAAATACATGATATACGGAGGACAGGCCAATACTACTGGTGCAAATGTAAACGAAGTTGTTAAGATATATAGTGATTACAGGCTAATATTCGATGTTGGCTTTGAAGTCGATCTCGAACTTGAGGGTCATATTGATTCAATTTCAAATGAATTAGAATAACTAAAAATGAAAGACATGAAAAAATATATATTAGTATTGATTTTTGCTGGAGTTTTTGGTGTGACTTACGGACAGCAAGCTCTAACTTTATACAATATGGACAGGGTAATGCAATCTCAGTTTGTTAACCCTTCAATTGATGTCCCATATAAAATTCATATTGGAGGATTACTGATACCCATAGTTGGACAAATACCGCCTCCTTTATATTTTAATTATGCAAATAATTCATTTTACTGGAATCATATTTATCATAAAAAGCCTAACACAGTTGCTGACACAGCATTTATGGTTGATATTCCATTGTTTATGAATAAATTGCATAATACTAATCATTTACGCTTTGATACACAAATAGAATTGTTCAATATAGGTATCAGATTAGAAAATATGTTTATAACAGTTGCTCTGACTGAAAGATTTAAATATGGAGTTTCATTACCTTATGATCTTTTTGAGTTTACATTGAATGGGAATATGCCCTATATGCTTGAAAGCAAGCCTCACGATTTTAGTGGATTAGGAGTGAATTTTACTCATTTTCGCGAATTTGCTGTCGGTGGTTCTATGAAAGCTAATGACGATATTACTGTTGGTGCCCGAATGAAAATTTTGTTCGGCTTGGCTAATGTTACTACCGATTTTAAGGAGTTTTCACTTTATACCGATCCAGAAGATTATTCTCTTACTGCTATAACGGATATGAAGATACACGCTTCATTACCTGTATATTTTGATTATATTGTTCATTCTACAGATGGACACTTAGATTCTTTGGATTTTGAAATCAACGAAACTTCTGTTGAAGAATTCTTAGGTGCCGAAGGTGACGAAGATTATTTATCTGCAGCCACAAAATACCTGATGAACTTTAAAAATATCGGACTTGGCTTTGATTTTGGAGCTACTTATAAATTTAATCCTGAAATTGAATTTTTTGCTTCTGTGACTGACTTTGGTTTTATTTCATGGAATACAAATCCACAAAATTTTATAAGTAAAGGAGAGTATGATTTCAGAGGCATCGAGATAGAGGTATGGGAAAATGAGGATGATATGAATGAGTCAATGGATAAACTTGTGGACACATTAGTAAATACATTTATTTTTGATTTGGTTGAAACTGGTTACGTTACATGGTTGCCTTCAAGCATATATGTTGGAGGCAAATACAAATTTCACGAACTCTTGCATTTTACAGCATTATATCGTGGAGAGTTCTACCGAAAAAACTATATGCAGTCTTTGACATTAGGTATTAATTCAAATTTAACAAACTTTTTGTCTGCCCACCTTACTTGGTCATTGGCAAATAATTACGCTGGGAATGTTGGATTTGGGCTGTCGGCAAGAATGGGTTTTATGAGTTGGTATTTGATAACAGATAGCTTTACGAATATGATTTGGCCACAAAAAGCCAAAAATGTAAACATCAGGATTGGTTGCAATATGGTCTTTGGATATAAAAAGATCAAATCTAATGCTTCAATGCGTACATAGTAAATCGTTAAGATAGGGTGAGAGAGAAAATTCACAAATATATTTATTTGGTTGGATTGTGTATTATCGCATTTTTCCTGCCCCTTTCTGAATATATAACTAATGCGGCAATTTTACTTATAATAGCAAATTTTCTTATTGAATTTAACTTTAAGAAAAAGCTAAATAGGTTATTAAATGACAAAACAATTTTAATATTTCTTCTAGTATTTATAACTCACCTTATATGGTTAATAAATTCTGAGAACTTAGATTTTGCTTTTTCAGATATAAGGGTGAAGCTCCCATTACTAGCATTGCCAATTGTTATTGGCACATCTGATGCCTTATCAAGAAAAAAGACGAATCTAATATTAATTATATTTATCGTAGGTGTTTTACTTAGTTCTTTATCAGGGTTGTTATCAAATTTTGGAGTAATTTTCGAAACCGATACTGAAAATGCTAGAAACCTTTCAATATTTATAAGCCATATTAGACTTTCTCTAATGATTTGTTTGTCAATAATCTTGATTGGTTATTTTGTATATGAAGGACTTATTAAGAAAACCTACCTTAAGATATTATCTGTTTTGACTGCAGTTTGGTTTCTAGCCTTTTTGATAATGGTACAGGGTTTTACTGGCTTGTCATCTCTTATTATTGTGGGTCTAATTGTTTTTGGAATCCAATCTTTCAAAGAAAAAGCTAGGATTAAAAGAATAACAATGATTAGCATCTTTTTTCTTGTACCATTATCATTATTAGGGTATTTAGGATTGCAGATACATAAATTTTATACTCCTACTGTAACAAAGACAAATTTTCCATTATTTACCAAGAATGGCAATGCCTATTATCACGATAAAGAATCTGGCATTCTTGAGAATGGAAATCTTGTTTATGTCGATATATGTGAAAAAGAGATGAATTCTGTATGGAGTACAAGAAGTCAGTTAAGTCTTTCGGGCAATGACGAAAAAGGACAGGTTTTGAAACATACTCTAATCAGATATTTGACTTCTAAAGGTTTAAGAAAAGATGCTGAAGGTATAGAAGCCCTTTCAGATGAAGATATAAAGCATATAGAGAATGGGAAGACAAATTATCGTTTTGCTAAGCACAAAAGTTTAAATCAACGTATTTATAACATTATTTGGCAAATAGATGTGTATTCAAAAGGTGGTAATCCGAGCGGTCATTCTATAACTCAAAGAATAGAATATCTTAAATACGGAGTTATACTTGCATACAGAAATTTTTGGTTTGGAACCGGTACTGGAGATTTAGATGATGAATTTAAGTCTTTATACATTGAAAGAGATTCACAAATGGATCCACAATACAGACATCGTGCTCACAATCAATACCTAACATATTACATTAGTTTTGGAATTTTTGGAACATTTTTGTGTTTATTTGCATGGTTTTATCCTGCATTGATTGAGTTAAAAAATAAAAATTTTTATTTTATTGTTTTTTTTCTAATAGCTATGCTGTCAATGTTTACGGATGACACTTTGGAAACTACTACAGGAGTTGTTTTTGTTGCTTATTTTTATTCATTATTTTTGTGGGGAGAAAAATAAAAAAGTAAATAAATATGAAAAAAGAATTTATGCAGATGGCAATAAATTTGTCAATCGAAAATATTGATAAAGGCGGAGGACCATTTGGCGCAGTAATAGTTAAAGACAATGAAGTTATTGCAGCATCTGGAAATAGTGTTACAAATGATAACGATCCTACTGCTCATGCTGAAGTAAATACTATAAGAGCAGCTTCAAAAAAACTAGGAACATTCGATTTGAGCGGTTGTGAAATATATTCGTCTTGCGAGCCTTGTCCTATGTGCTTAGGTGCAATTTATTGGGCACGTATTGATAAATTATACTTTGCAAATACTAAAAAGGATGCAGATGCAATTGGATTTAGCGATAACTTTATTTATGAAGAATTAGAAAAACCATATCAGGAAAGGAACTTAAAAACAGAAACTCTAATGCGGGAAGAAGCTCAAGAGGCTTTTCTTAAATGGACGAATTCTGAAACCAAGACTGAGTATTGATGAAACTTGACTTAGAGTTTTTTAATAGGGATGTTTTAATTGTTGCTCCCGAATTAGTCGGCAAATTATTAGTTCGTAAATATGATGATGGCAGTATAATTAAATTAAGAATTTCAGAAACAGAAGCTTACAGGGGGGAAGAAGATAAGGCATGTCATGCAAGTAAAGGTATAACACCCCGAACAGAAGTAATGTATAGTAATCCTGGAAGTATTTATATTTACCTGATTTATGGTATGTACTGGATGTTTAATATCGTTACCGAAAAGATAAATATTCCACAAGCTGTATTATTAAGAGGTGCTGGAGAGTTTAATGGTCCCGGGAAATTAACCAAAGCACTTAAAATAACAAAGGAATTTAATAATTTAAACATTTCGGATTGTCCTCAAATTTGGATTGAAGATGATGCATATATTCCAAAAATTAAAACCTTACCACGCGTTGGAATCGATTATGCGGGAAAAGAATGGGCTTCTAAACCATGGAGATTTGTCGATAAAAATTACATTGTCCCTTCATCTGCAAAAATATAGAAATTATTACTTACAATAATAATATTCTCAAATAGTGAAATCTCTATATTAGTTGTTGCTTAATTAATTATTTTGCTTTTCCCACCCTAGTTTTGCAAGTATTTTCAAATTCCGACTTGCTTGTCAAGCTTGCAAAAATCATGACATAATTGATTTTTAAATGCCTTAGTCATTATAAATTGAAACAATTTGTGTATTGCACCAAGTATATTAATCACAAATTTTTATCCGCCAAATTAATGACTTATATTTGTACAGAAATTATATTGAAAAATGA
>JAQVEY010000053.1 GCA_028697515.1 Bacteroidales bacterium
CTCACTCTTCCTGCGTCAGAGTTCGAAATGACTGTTGCAGGTGTTAAAGTAGTCGGCGACTGCACATCCGATTTATTCCTACATTGGTTTTGTCGCCGACTATGCCCCCCCCCAGACTCACAGTCATTTCGAGCGCAGCGAGAAATCTGTTTCAATTATACAAATGATTTCTCAACCTTCCTTTGTCAGGCTACCAATGAAGCATTTTCTTAAATCACTTATATTGAACTAATTTGCAAATAGTTTAAAGTCAATTAATTATAAAAATACGTCTCTGATAGCGGAGTGAGAAATCCTATCAATAACTCGTAATGGAGTTGAAATCCCCTACAACAGATTTCTCAGCCTTCCTGCGTCATACTACTAATGTTTTAGATTTGGATTAGTAATAGTTTAGAAAGATAAAGAAAATAATCAATGTTTAATAAATTTACGAGAGATGGTTTCAAGTGATGTAGTCAATCTTATAATATACATTCCACTATCGTAATTGCTGATATTTATTACTTCATCTAAGCCAATGTAAACTCTTTTTCCAAGAGTATTAAAAATTTCAATATATTTAATATCAACCCCATAGATACTAATAAAATCTGCAGAAGGGTTTGGGAAAATATAAATGTCTTTTTCTTTACTGGATTCTGTGCTATCTTCTGCAAAAGGTTCAGAATTAAATTCTAATGCACCCATATCAATAACAGACTCACTATCATTATTACCATCCCAAATCCTTATATTACCAATAAAGTCAATGTTACAAAATGAATATGTGTTTAGTCCAGCATCTATGCATGGGCTTTCGAGTAACAAAGAATAGTCGTTATTTAGAGTGTCTGTAAAATTGGGGTATTCAAAAATATTGTTAAAGGCATCACATGGTGTTCCGTTTGCATTAGAAGTTACTATTGTACCAATATATGCTCCGCAATTATCAAAAATATTTGTTTGATTATTCCATATATTTGAATATTCCAAAGAAAGATGTGGAGTATAAGTACCTGTTTCAACAATATTTATTACAGAAGTTCCAGTATTTTCTGTAATTATTGAATTATACATATTTAAAGTTCCATCAAGAATTAGAATTGCACCGTTTGTATTAACTCTATTGTTCGAGACGATTATATTGTACGCATTCATGGTTCCATATTGAACCAAAATTCCACTACCACCAAAATCGGTGTAATTGTTTTTTATTATCACATTTTCAAGGTTTGAATTTGCGACATTAGTACTAAGTCCTCCACCCCTCGATTCTGCGTAGTTACCAGAAATTAGAACGTTTCTCAAACTTGAAGTTTCATATCCATCGATATGTATACCTCCACCTTTATAGTTTGAGCTATTATTTAAAATTTCTAGTTCTTGAATTGTTACTTTAGAATGATCGCCAACAAAAATTCCACCACCTCTTTCATTGGAATTATTATTTCTGACTACACTATTTGTAAAAATTACATCAGAGGAGCCGTAAATATACACACCACCACCATAATTTTCTGATGAATTATTTTGGATTTGCAAATTGGACAATATTGGACTTGCATTAAGGATATGTATTCCACCACCATTAGATGCATTTCCATTTTCAATCGTTATTCCATTTAAAACTGTTGATGAACTCTCGTCACTGTTAAATGTTACCACAGAATTTAGTCCATTCCCATTAATAATGGTGTTATAAATGCTAGTAGGGTTATTATTGTAAACATACATTGATGTAAGAAAAATACTGTGTCCATTAAAATTAATATTTTCATAATAAATGCCTTCTGAAATTATCACAGTATCACCGTTTTGAGAGTTGTCAATTGCTAACTGTATTGTAGAAAAGTCTTGAGGAACTTGAATTGCAGAAGAATGAGCATAAAGAGTTATATCAGCAAAAGTAGAATCACTATATAAATAAATATCATTTAGAGACATTGAGAAATAGCCAGATTTCAATATCTCCATATTGTATATCCCTGTTTCAATTTCTGAGGAAAATTCTCCAGAAAAGGAGGTTGTTATTGAATATGAAAGAGAACTTGGTGCTTGTCGTTCCAAGTTTATTTCTATTCCTGAATTATTCGACTCCCCATCTAATAAGATATAACCATCAATAGTAATTTGAGTAAAACAAGTTACGTAGAAAAACACAAGAACAGTGGATATAAAACAACTTTTCATTTATAGTAATTTAAGTTTCGCAATATAGATAAAAATCATATAAAAGGTTGCATAATTAGTCAGAAAAATATTTGGGGTGAATTACAATATTATATTACAAAATCTTAACTGATTAATCGAAGTCGCTACAGTGCATTTCAGTAGAATTTAAGGCGGTTGAGTTTTTCCATTATAGGTTAAGGTATCACTCAACTTCAAACTGTGTTTTTTGATTCCATTGCTGAAATATAGTGTGATGTTCATATATTCTTTAAGGAATACATCAATATTTTCTGTATTAACAGCAATTTTAGCTTCAATCATTGTAGAAATTTTCTACTGAAATAAAGGGTGAACTTTGTTGATGGGAAACTGGTCGGCGACTTAGATTGAAGTTGTATTATTTGCATTAGTTTGTGTCGCCGACTATAATTCCCTGTCTCTCGGGTTATTTCGAGCGCAGCGAGAAATCTGTTATAATCTGCAGAAATTTTTGTATTCAATTTCATTTAGAGTTAATATTCGATAAATAAATGCAGGATTTCTCACTCTTCCTGCGTCATGCATTGGAGTTTTTTATCTATCCGAACTTATCGCAAATAAATTATAAGTTTTTTATCAATAAATTATTTTTTTTATTTTTGGTAAACAATTTGTTATCTTTACAGTTATAAAACAAATTCTTATTTTATGAAAAGATACATTTTAGCATTAACTTTGGTTTTTGTAACACTAATCATCTATTCACAAGAAAATATCGCAGAATGGAAAACCAGTGTTAGCCGTATTGATGATGGTTCCTACAATTTAATTATTAGTGCTGATATACATTCTGACTGGTATATTTACGGTATGAAAAATACAGACGGAGGTCCTTTAGCTTTGGAGTTTAGCATTAAAGATAGTGATTCTAATTTTCATACTGTATCTTTTATGGAAATTTCTGTTGCTGATAAGACCTTTGATGATGTTTTTGGTATGGAGGTTGAAACTTACAGTAAAAAAGCTGAATTTAAATGCAATTTTGTTCCAAAATCAGGCATTGAGTCTTTTAATCTGATTATTGAAGGACAGGCTTGTAATAAGCATAATGGTTTGTGTGTACAAATCTCAGAAAACATTTCATGTGAAATATTTGAATAGTTTAATCAATATAAAATTTACGTATAAAGATGAGTGAGAAAATTAAATGCCTGATCATTGGATCGGGACCTGCAGGTTATACTGCTGCAATTTATGCTGCTAGGGCTAACATGAGTCCTGTTGTATATGAAGGTTTACAACCGGGTGGACAATTAACAATAACTACTGAAATCGACAATTTTCCCGGATATCCTGAAGGTGTTGCTGGACCAATTATGATGGAGCAATTAAAAAAGCAAGCACAGAGGTTTGATACCGATGTTAGGTTCGGCTATATTACCAAAGTTGATTTTTCAAAAAGACCATTCAAAGTTGTGGCAGATAATGTTCATGAGATTGAAGCTGAAGTTGTAATAATCGCTACTGGTGCTACAGCTAATTATTTAGGACTTGAGTCAGAAGAAAAGTTTAAGGGCCTTGGCGTGTCTGCCTGTGCCACCTGTGATGGCTTTTTCTATAGAAATCGTGATGTAGCTGTTGTTGGTGGCGGTGATACTGCTGCAGAAGAAGCAAGTTATCTCTCAGGTATTTGCAATAAAGTTTATTTAATAGTTCGCAGGGATGTTTTACGTGCCTCAAAAGTAATGCAGGAAAAGGTTATTGCTAATCCCAAGATTGAGATTTTATGGAATCATAATACAGTGGAAATACTTGGTGATAGTGCAGGTGTGACTGGAGTGAAGTTGCTTAATAATAAAACCAACGAAGAAAAGATTATAGACATTCATGGGTTTTTCGTAGCAATTGGTCATACACCAGCATCTGAGCTTTTTAAGGATTATATTGAAACAGACGAAATAGGTTACATTAGAACGATTCCTGGAAGTACTAAAACAAATGTGCCTGGTGTTTTTGCCTGCGGTGACGTTCAGGATAGAATGTATCGTCAAGCAGTTACTGCTGCCGGATCGGGTTGTATGGCTGCAAAAGATGCAGAGCGATTTTTGTCAGAAGCATAATTTAGACAACTGGGATTCAAGTAATTCTACTTTATTTTTATAAAGTATAAATGACCATCAAAGATAGATATAAATATGTACTTGATTGGTTCAGGGAAAATATGAAAATCGCTGAAACTGAACTTGACTATAAAAGTCCTTTTCAATTGCTTGTCGCAGTAATCCTTTCAGCACAATGTACAGATAGAAGAGTAAACCTTATTACCCCTAAATTATTTGCCGATTACCCAGATGCAAAAACAATGAGTTGTGCAGAACCCGAAGTGATATATGAATATATAAAATCTTGTACATATCCCAATTCTAAAGCAAAACATATATCTCTAACATCTAAAATGCTTGTGAATGAATATAATTGCATTGTACCTGACGATGTGGATGAATTACAGAAATTACCCGGTGTAGGAAGAAAAACAGCTCATGTTATTGCATCAGTTTTATTTCATCAGCCGAAAATGCCTGTCGATACTCATGTTTTTAGAGTTTCAGCAAGAATTGGATTGACTTATAACGCAAAGAATGTTTTGCAAAGCGAGAAACAGTTAGTAAAGAATATTCCAAAGAAGGATATCCCTGATGCTCATCATTGGCTAATTTTACATGGACGTTACGTTTGCACAGCTAGAAATCCAAAATGTTCAAGTTGCGGAATATCAGCATTTTGTAAATTTTATCAACAAAATAAGAATAAATGCTAGATTTTGAATACAAGGTTGTATTTTTGTATGAATAAAGTATATGGAAAAAAATATTAACAAATATATAAAAGAGGCATTATCAACCCTGTATTCAACTGATACTACAAACCTTGTTATTCCTGTGGAAGTTACTCGCGAAGGTATTGAAGGTGATTTTACAGTTGTTGTTTATTCATTTACAAAATTCAGTAAAAAGAGTCCCGAATACACTGCAAAAGATTTAGGTGTTTTTATAAAATCAAAATTTGAAGACATTGCTTCATACAATATTATTAAAGGCTTTTTAAATATTCGTATGTCTCCAGAATATTGGATAAGCAGACTAAATCAGATAAGTTTGGAGACTAAAGTATTAAGTGATGACAGTCTGCTTAATCATACTATGCTTATTGAGTTTTCATCACCTAATACAAATAAACCTTTGCATTTGGGACATATTCGTAATAATCTTTTAGGAGATTCTATTTCCAGAATATGTGCTGCTGCAGGGATTAAAGTAATTAGGGTTAATTTAATCAATGATAGGGGTATTCATATATGTAAATCCATGTTATCATGGATGAAGTGGGGTAAGAACAAGACACCTAAAGAAAAGGGCGTTAAAGGAGATAAATTTGTTGGCGATTTTTATGTTTTATTCGAGAAGAATTATAAAATTCAAGTTGCAGAATTGATAAATTCAGGAAAGACAGAAGAAGAGGCTAAAACAGAAGCACCACTTGTTCTCGAAGCGCGTGAATTGTTAAAGAAATGGGAAGACGGAGATCCAAAAGTTTTAAAGATCTGGAATATGATGAATTCTTGGGTTTACGAGGGCTTTGAAGAAACATACAAGAGTCTGGGAATTTATTTTGATAAAGTATATTATGAATCTCAAACCTATTTGCTGGGTAAAGATATTGTACTCAAAGGATTAAGTGAGGGTAAGTTTGTAAAGGATCCTGATTCTTCTATTTGGATTGATCTTACTGATGTGGGTATGGACAGGAAAATCCTTCTCAGAAGTGATGGCACAACAGTTTATATGACTCAGGATATTGGTACAGCCATGCAAAGGTTTGACGATTTTGATCCTGATAAAATGGTATATGTTGTGGGTAATGAACAGGATTATCATTTTAAGGTTTTGAAAAACATTATTGCTTGTTTTAACTTAGAGAGAGCTCAGAAAATTGAGCATTTATCTTACGGTATGGTAGAATTACCGGAAGGCAAAATGAAATCGAGAGAAGGAACTGTTGTTGATGCCGATGATTTGATAGATGAAATGATAGAAACTGCTGCAAAAATTTCAGAAGAAAATGGTAAAATTCATGAACTCCCTGATGACGAAAAGCATAGAATCATTAAAATTATTGCCTTAGGAGCATTAAAATATTACATTCTTAAAGTTGATCCTAAAAAACAAATGGTATTTAATCCTAATGAATCAATAGATTTTAATGGAAATACTGGTCCTTTTATTCAATATACTCATGCTCGAATTTGTTCTGTTTTGAGGAATGCCGAAAAAATGAAGATAAAGTTTAACGGTAAAGTTTCAGCTGAAACAAATATGGTTGATCAGGAAATAGAACTAATTGCTTATCTGACTAGATATAATGATAGTCTTGTGGAGGCTGCTAAACAATATGATCCGGGCATAATTGCAAATTATGTTTATGGTTTAGTGAAAGAATATAATCAGTATTATCACGAATATTCTATTTTAAAAGAAACAGACTCAAAAATAATGCAGTTAAGACTATCACTATCTAAAAATGTGGCTCAAGTAATTAAAAACGCCATGGATTTGCTGGGAATAGAAGTCCCTGAAGTTATGTAGATATTGTTTTTTTTGTCATTATAATTGCATCTGAACCATCTTCGTAATATGAGTTCTTTTTTCCCGTAATAATATACCCAAATTTCTGATATAGCTTTATTGCAGAATTATTATCTTCTCTTACTTCTAAATGTATGTGAGTGAATTTATTTTTTAAAGCATAAGTATTTGTAAATTCCAATAATTGTGAGGCCAAGTTTAGCCCTCTTGACATTGGATGCACAGCTATTGAATATATCCTTAAACTTTTAGAATTCTTGCGGAACAGTAAAATAAGGTAGGCTCTGGCTATATCATCAACTTTTATTACTTTAAAGACAGCTTTTGCTTTAGAAAGTAAATAATTAAACTGTGATTTTGAGAATTTGTTGGAAGAAAAACTCAGGTTCTCAATTTCGAGAATATTTATAATATCTACTTTTTCAGCTGAATTTATTCGAAACATAATAACTATTTAATATGTTTTAATTCGAGTTCTCTAAGGAAAAAACTAAGTATTCTGTAATATAGTTCGTCACCAAGTACGGCATCTTCAACTCCGTAATCTATATTTGGATTGTCGTTGATTTCGATAACATATGCCTTATTATTTATTAGCTTGAGGTCAACTCCATATAATCCTTTTCCGATAAAAGATGTGGCTTTAATGGCAGTTTTTAAAATGTTTTTAGGAACCTGATATATAGGTAGAGTTTCGAAATTACCACAACTTGTTTTTCCATTATCCGCATGGCGATAAATTTGCCAGTGTCCTTTTGCCATGTAGTACTTACAAGCAAATAATGGCTCTCCATTAAGAATTCCTATCCTCCAATCGTAATCTGTCGGTATATATTCTTGTGCAAGTAGTATATCAGATTTATTAAACAAGTCATTTAGCGTAGTTTCCAACTCAGCCTGATTATTAATCTTTTTAATTCCATGTGAGAATGATCCGTCTGGTATTTTCAAAACAAATGGATTGCCCAAATGCAGACTAATTTCGTCAAAAGTATTAACATTTGACTTGAAAATCAATCTGTATCTTGGTGCGGGGATTTTTTCTCTTAATAGTAATTCTGCAAGAAAAACCTTATTTGTACATCTTATTATAGACAAAGGGTCGTCAACTACCACCATATCAGCAAGTTTTGCCTTTTGAGATAAATGAAATGTTATATGGTTTAGTGAGGTGGTAGCTCTAATAAACAATGCATCGAATTCCATAAGACGTGTTATATCATCTTCTGTGATAAGTTCGGTGTGTATATTCATCTTTTTTGAGATGTCCAGAAATTTGTTTAAAGCTCTCTTATCGCTGGGTGGAAACTCTTCGTTAGGGTTATGAAAAATACCGAGACTATATCTTGACGATTTGGGAGATTTAGGTATTCTCCATACTTTTTTATTAAAATTATCAAGAGCTTCTGCAAAGCAATTTTGTTCATCGTCGTTTAGTTCTTTTAGCGATAAGGACGAAATGGATTCTATCTGATTTTGGCTGTTAGTATTAAAGCATACTTTGAGCATGGGACTTGGGTAATTTTCAAAAATATATCTGGCAATTTTCTCTAAGCCTTTCTCTTTGCAGGTACCAAAAAATATATTAATTGACCAGGTTGGTGTTGTAATATTGTTTTTCTGTATCCATTGATAGCAAATTTTATGAAGAGACTTATCCATTCTTACACCAGTTCCTGTTTCGAGACGATTTAAAGTTTCAACTCCAGGAATGACTTTGTGTCCACGTGCTTGAGCAAGAAGCGAACAATAATAACCTTCTGAATTATATGAAAAATTATTACTGAGGTTCATCACCAGATTAAGTTCATTACCGAAATATGGGTGCTTTAAGTACTCAGAAACAGTAAGTACACTTTTTGTTTCACAGAATGGTTTCCATTCGTTTAGGGTGTCGAGTAAAATTAAGACTTTACGCATAAAAGTATTTTATTAAGCGAAATTATTAATTATATTTTACAAATACATGCAATATTATTAATTTATATTGTTAATTGTTAAATCTGTAACAAATTCATAGATTATTTTTGGAATATCTTTGTTTTTGCTGTGAAGTAGTGACTTTATTTAATAATTTAGAATGATATTCTATAAAATAAATTTATCTAGTCGAGCAGGAATTTCAATGTTTTTAAATCCTTTCTGTAATAGGTATTTTTTATAGTGTTCAGCAGCAGATAAATCTCCATGCACAAGATATATTCCTTGCAATAGCTCTTTATCTTGACAATCAAGAAATTCAGCCATCTCGGCATAATCACCGTGTCCGCTGAATGATTCTAATCTTCTAATATCTGCTTTAATAAAATGCTCTTGACCAAATATTGAAATTTTCGCATCACCTTGTTGCAACCTAGCACCTAAAGTAGTTGGAGCACAATATCCAACAAATAAAATTGTATTCCTAGGATCATCAATGCTGTTCGCAATATGGTGTTTTACACGACCTGCTTCTGCCATTCCCGATGCAGAAATGATAACACAAGGCTTTTTTGTCTTGTTGAGCTTTTTAGATTCATTAACGTTCTTAATATAATGTAATTGATCAAAGCCAAAAGGGTCAGAATCTGTCTTCATTACCTCAATAACCTCCTTATTGTAACATTCTGGATGAAGCCTAAATACTTCGGTAACATTTACTGATAGTGGACTATCAACATAAATATCAATTTTTGGAAGCTTCCCTTCATTAAACCAGTTGTTTAATATATGCACGATTTCTTGTGTACGCCCTACGCTAAATGAAGGAATAATCAGTTTTCCACCTTTTGTTACGCAAGTTTGTTTGACAATATCAAGTAAAGCAAATTCTGATTCGTGATTTGGATTGTGAATTCTGTCCCCATAAGTACTTTCGGTTATTAATATGTCAGCCTGAGGAAATTGAGCGGGAGGTTTAATGATTCTGTTGTAAGGTCTTCCGATATCTCCAGTATAAGCTATATTTTTTATTCTTCCATTTTCGCGGATACTCAAATTTACTACTGCTCCACCCAACATATGACCACTATTTGTAAACTTTACAGTAATATTATCGTCTATGTTGAATTTTCGGTCAATAGATACTCCAATAAAAAGCTTCATAGCTTTCACAGCATCTTCACTGGTATATATAGGTTTAACGAGCGGTAAACCTTTTTTTGCAAGTTTCTTATTGTACCATTTATTATCATGTTCTTGAATAAATCCGGAATCTGCTAGCATCAATGAACATAAATTACGAGTTGCGTCAGTGCATATTACAGAGCCTTCAAATCCTAATGTATATAAATAGGGGATAAGCCCTGAATGGTCGATATGTGCATGTGATAAAATTATATGGTCTATTTCTTTTGGTTCGAAACCAAGATTTCGATTTGCACTGTCGGTTTCCTTACCTTTACCCTGAAACATTCCGCAGTCAAGTAATATCTTTTTGCCCGATTCGGTTGTTATTAAATGCTTGCT
>JAQVEY010000054.1 GCA_028697515.1 Bacteroidales bacterium
TGATGTTGGACCTCCAGAAATTTATGTTCAGGGGTCTCTTTTCTAATTTTTCGAAAAAAGCATCTGAAATATCAGTATTTTCGTATTTTTGATGTGATTAATAATTTATTTAGGACACTATTGATTGTTATTCGTTTTTTGTGATTTGTGTTTTTCAATCCGTTTTATCTCTTTTTCAGTGTTTCCCCAATGAGTTTAAATGCCTCATAACCATAATTATAAGTTGCCGGAGCAAAATAAGTATAGGTTTTATTTGCCGTAAAAACTTCAAATTTATAAGTATCAGAATTGTTTGAACTTATAGTTGTCAGCAAGGTTCTCTGTATATCACCAATATTTATTGCATAATCCACAACAAGCTCATTATCTTTTTTCTTTAGTTCCATTAGCTTTTTGTTCGTAAACCGTAAAATATTACCACCACCTATTGCACCAATTTGTGAATGAGCAACACGCATAGTAACTACTGGCATTTCGTCAAATTCCATATATTTTGGTCTGGACATTGGATTACGGCGTAATATTTCCTTAAAGATAATATCGGCTGCCGAATCTGACATAGCCTCCTGCTGAGGTAAATAATTCGCCATATTAGAAAGAACGCCCCCAACAGTAAAGACTTCGTCTATTTTGTCTGTTTTAAGAATTAAAAAGTATTTCTCACCTATACCTTTGCCGGGGTATGTATCAATATATTTCAAATCCATGATATTAATTTTTTCCTTGACGCTTACAGTCATAAAATCTTTACCTGGGTCTAACATAAATATTGATTTTTGTGTCATTTTTAACACTCCATTTTTGATTTTGAACATCAGTTCAGGTGTTTCGCCGTCAAGATAAGGAGGTGTTGCGGATGGATTGTGCTCGGTAACAAAACGATACATATTGAAACACTCTTCGATAATATCAAAAAAGATACTCGAAGCTACTTTTATAACTTTTTTAATCCCAGCGGCTTCAATTACCAGATATCCATAAATGCCAGAACTTAAAAAATCAATTTGTTTTACTTCATTGAACGGCACATCAATTATTGGAGTTTTGGGTGTAGAGCTGAACATATTGCAGGGTGCTACAATAATTCTATTCTTGGAAGTTGTGCCAATCATTATTTGTGAAAAGCCTCCGGACATACCAACTGCTGTAACTTCTTCGCCATCTTTTAAAATCTTTATGAATGCTTTTGTTGCTGCTTTCTTTGAATTTACTAATACCATATTGATTAATTTTAAGTTATTGAAGACAAAATTATATATTATAATTGTAAAACACTACAAATAATAGAAAATTAATGTTTAAATGCCGAAGAATAGGATTTATCTTTTGTTAGACTTGGAAATTCTTATTTGTAATCCAATCTAACTACTTTGCTTCATTCGATTTCCATTTTTTATATAATTCTATAGCCAGACCATCAACAAGTCCGATTTGAGGAGCAATCAGATAATCTATATTTCCCCATTTCATAATGTTATTAAAAATTTTGGCAGCGGGGATAATAACATCTGCTCGGTCAGGTCTGAGAGTAAAATGCTCTATTCTTTCTTCGTAGGAATGTTTTTCCAGTTCACCAACCGAAAACTTAATCTGACTCCTTGTTATAGTATTATCTTTTTCACCGAACAAACTTGTAAGCTTACTTATATTACCACCGGAGCAAATACAATTGACCTTATCTTTTGGATTACGGATTGTCTGTAGCCAGTTTTTCAGTTTATCCCAATCTGCTGCATATACATGATCGAATAAGTATTTAATAGTCCCAATCTGAAATGAATCTGAAGCTATAAATTTATCTTTCTTAAAATAAGAAATCTCAGTACTACCACCACCTACATCAACGTACATAGTGTAATCATATTTTCTATTTATATAAATATTGTTTGCATGAGATACTATTTCGGCTTCCTCAATACCATCAATTACTTTTAGCTCAACACCTGTCTCTTCCTTTATTCTTTTCAAAACAATATCTCGATTTTTAGCTTCTCTAAAGGCTGCTGTTGCACAAGCCGTAAAATCAACAGGATTATATATTTCTCTGATTAGTTCGTATGCTTTGAATGTCTTTATTAACATCTCTATTTTCTCATCAGAAATAAAGCCATTTTCAAATACTTCCATTCCCAAACGCAAAGGAACTCTTACTAAAGCTATTTTACTGGCATACATCTGATTATTTTTCTCAAAGACATGTGAAATCAATAATCTTCCAGCATTAGAGCCTATATCAACGGTTGCAAATAACATATTCTAATTATTTATTTTCTTTAGGTATTTATAAATTTCTCCCTGTGTTCGCAACTTTTCATTTCCGCCTGTTGCAATACTATTCTTTTCTTTACTTTTCCAATCTCTTGCTGTTATATTATCAAGGAATTGTATATCCATAATACTTTTTAATTCTTTCTGTATTGCTTTGTCGTATATAGGAGTAGCAACTTCAATTCGTGTGTCTAGATTCCTTATCATTATATCTGATGAACCAATAAAATATAGATTATTGCCACCATTACAAAAAATAAATATTCTTGAATGTTCTAGAAATCTATCCACAATTCCTACAGCTATAACATTATTGTTTTTGACAGGTATCAAACTACACGAAGCACGAACACTTAATCTTAATTTTACACCATTTTCTGCTGCCTCATTCAGCTTTTCAATAACTACCGGATCTGTAATACTGTTTACTTTTATATCAATCCAAGCATCAAGCCCATTTCGTGCATTGATAATTTCGAGATCAATAAGTTCCATAATTCTTTTTCGCGTATATAAAGGCGAAACCAAAAGATGGTCAAAACTTAATATCTGATATGCTGATTCTATCAAATAAAAAACCTGCCCAACTTCAAGACATATTCTCTGATCTGCAGTAAGTAAAGAAACATCGCTATAAATTCGGGCAGTTCTCTCGTTAAAATTACCACTGCTTATATTTGCATAATAGATATTTTGCCCTTTTTCCTTCGCTCTTATCAATATCATTTTAGCATGAACTTTTATACCGGGAATTGTTTTAATTATCTTAACACCTGCTTCTTCAAGCTGATTTGTCCAATAAATATTTTGTTCTTCATCAAATCTTGCTTTTAATTCCAAAAATGCAGTAACGGTTTTGCCGTTATTTGCAGCATTTATAAGAGCTGAAATTATTTTCGAATCGTATGCTAAACGATACAATGTAATTTTTATAGATCTAACCTTTGGGTCAATTGATGCTTCTCTCAACATATTTATAATATAATTGAAAGAATTATAAGGATAATGCAATAAAATATCTTTTTTTCGAATAGATGCTAGAATAGTAGATTTTTTATCAATATGTCGGTGAGCTATAGGTATTAAAGTATCATATACAAATTCCTTTTTTTGAATTAAAGGAAAACTCATATAGTCTTTTGAATTGTGATATCGTTCTCCTTTAATTAGATTATCATGATCTTTGATTTTAAAGCAGTGGACCAAAGTTTCTATCATTTCTTTAGGCATATTTTTATCATAAATTACCCGAACAGGAGTTCCTGTTTTTCTTTTTTTAACACTATCAGAAATGATATCAATAAAACTTCTGGATACGTTACCATATAAATCGATTTCGGCATCTCGCGTAATCTTTAATGTATAGGCCTCAAAACCCGAATAATTAAATGCCCCGAATATATCTTCGAGACAAAACCTAATAATATCATCAAGTCTGATGAAGGTTTTTAAGGTATTTGAATCTGGCAATTCAACAAATCTAGGATTTCGGTTCGTTGGAATCTGAATCAATGCAAAATCTTTTTTATTACAGTCAGGTTTTCTAAGTATGACACCCAAATAGATAGCCCCATCACTCAAACTGCTTAGATTAGTATTTCTATTTAGTCGGATTGTAAATAGTCCTGGAAGTATTTGCTCTGAAAAATAATTTCTAACATATATTTGCTGTTCCGTACTTAACTGATTTTCATTGATTACAAAAACGCCTTGTTTTTCAAGAGAGTCAAAAATATCATCTTTAATTTTAGTAAATTGAGCTTGTCTTTGTTTAATATAACGATAAATTTCGGAATGCAATTTTTCAGACTCCACAACTCTTTCTGGATAATTTTTTTTATTGAACTCTATCAAACGATTTATTGAGGCAACTCTAACTCTATAAAACTCATCCAAATTATTTGAATAGATTCCCAAAAACCTTAATCTTTCGAGTAATGGCACATCAGGATTTGCAGCTTCCTGCAATAAACGGCTGTTAAAATGTAACCAACTTATTTCCCTGTTAATAATTTCCATAGTATTGATTTACAATAACAAATATACATTAAGAATTTAATTCAGATACAAATTTGAAATATTTAATCGGAATTATGCTCAAAATTAGATGGTTCCATATGAACAGTAGCGACAATTCCTAGTTTTTCATAAATAGCATTTTCAATTTCGGTAGCAATTTTGTGAGCTGACTCTAAATCCATACTATTATCAAGTTTAATATGAAATGTAAGCTCCTGATGTTTAATATAGTTATGAATATGAAAATGATGAGGTGCTGTGTCTTCGGGATACTTTTCTTTTACAATTTTTCGGATTTTTTCAATTAATTCATCCGATGGCTTTTCACCTAATAATCTATTTATAGCTTCTTTAACAATAATAAATGTTGCATAAAACAATAACAATGAAATTATTATTCCTAGTACACTGTCAACCCACCAAAATCTTTTAGCAAAGAAAATCCCAATCAGAACCAGAACCGATGAAATTGCATCTGACCTATGATGCCAGGCATCTGCCTTTATCGAAATATTATCTGTTTTTCGTGCAAGATAAAAGGCATATTGAGCCAGAGCTTCTTTTCCCAAAATGCTAATAATAGTTACGATTATCGCCAGAGTTCCAAATTCTACGCTTTCATGATCAGATAATCTTTCTATTGAATCTACAAAAAAATTATATGCTACAATGGCTAAAATAAAGCCGATAAAAATAGCTGCAATATATTCCCAACGACCATGGCCAAAAGGATGTTCTCTATCGGGTTTGCGTGAAGAAAGCTTAACTCCAATTATAACAACTAAAGAACTGATAGAATCTGAAAGAGTATGCCAAGCATCGGCAATCAAGGCAATAGAACCTGTCACAATACCTGCCCATAGTTTTAGTCCAAATAAAACAGTATTAACAAGAATTGATACTATGCCTTCTTTATATCCTTCTTTATATTTGTTTAGCAATATTTTACTTAATTTTTGAATTAACTAAAGCTAGAACCTCAGTCTCAATTGCAAGTGCTTTTTTATCAATTTCTGCTCCTTCCATTAAAACTTTTTCTACAAAAGCTTTATCTTTATAACTACCTGTATTGATCTTCACATTCAAATATGCTCCCTGAACGCCAGCACGAGCTGCAAGAGCTCCAACACCGGCATCACTTAATGAAGCTTCAAGCCCGTGTTTTGCCATTTCAAGCATTACTTCCATACTATCACAGCAAAGTTTCATTGTCTGAAGTGGAATTTCTATGGCATATTTTGTCGCATCTTGAATTGCCTTTGAGCGAGCTGCTTTTTCCTCATCATTTCCTTTTGGCAAACCAAAAGCATCCATAATTTTATTAAATGCATTTGTATCTTCATCCACCATTTTTAACAACAAATCATGATAATGCTTACCTTTTTCAGCCCAATCACTAAATGTTTCCCAATTATCATCGTGACGATATTTATTCGCCGTTAAATTCGCAACCATAGTGCCGAGAGCAGCGCCGAGTGCCCCCATATATGCTGCAATAGAGCCTCCACCAGGAGCCGGTGCTTCTGATGCTGTAGTATGACAGAATTTTACAAGATCCATATCTATAAGCCGTTTGCCTGTGTTTTCTTCAAGCATATATTCGATAATATTTTTCTTAGGATCGAAAGGTTTTAATTCGTCTAGTCCTAAAGATTTAACTGCAATTTTTATTATTTCGCTGTCAGCTATACCTGTTGAACGACCTTGTTTCTTTAAAAAATATTTACCTGCATCAAGAATTGATTTCAAAGGCATAACGCCGACCAATTCTGAGCCTGTAACACGAACTCCATTAGCAGCAGCACGTTCGCAGACTGTATCAAAAGCAATATGAACCGGGGTTATATCAATATCGGTAAGATTCATCGAAATCTGTGCAACACCGTATTCCTCGATATACCAACCGATTGCTTTCACAGATTTTAACAATCCAGGTTCGAAAACCTGATTACCTTTGTCATCAAGAACAGGTTTTCCAGTAATAGGATGACCATCGCGTTTAACACGACCTTTTTCGCGTACATCATAAGCAATCGAATTCGCTTTGTTTACAGAAGTTGTATTTAGATTTATATTATATGCAACAAGGAAATTACGTGCACCAACAGCAGTAGCTCCAGTTCTGGCAGTATGAGCATCCCAAACTGAAGAACCGAAATCAGGTTTCCATTCCTGTGTGGTAATTCTCTTTGCCAGTCCTTCATATTCTCCACTACGACAGTTTGCAAGATTTTTACGGGTCGAATTAAAAGCAGCACTTTCGTAACAATAAACAGGAATATTTAGTTCTTTACCTATTCTTGCTGCCAGTTTTCTTGCAAATTCCACAGTTTCTTCCATAGTGATGTTTGAAACAGGAATCAAAGGACATACGTCAGTCGCGCCAAAACGAGGATGAGTCCCCTTATGCTTGCTCATATCAATAATTTCGGAAGCTTTCTTAACAGCTAAAAAAGCAGCTTGACAAACTTCGTCCGGCGAACCAACAAAAGTTACAACAGTACGATTAGTTGCTGCACCTGGATCAACATCCAAAAGTTTTATTCCATCACAAGCTTCGATAACATCTGTAATCTGTTTAATTATGGACATGTCGCGTCCTTCACTGAAATTGGGAACACATTCGATAATCTGCTTCATTGCTTTAATAGTTTTGTTTTTGCAAAGTAAATAAGAATTTCAGAATTTTTCACCATTTGTTTTTATGTTTTTGATGATGGTTTGGGGTGGAAATTTAGTAAAACAACATTTATCTGATTTGTTTTTGTCATTGTTTTTGCAAAAAGGCAAAAACACCGCCAAAAACGAGATATTAACTAACTAACATTTTTATTGAGGTTTCTAAGAGAATAAGGTTCAAATACTGCATAAAACCTTATCTTTTCCAAATTTAAATATAAAATATTGATTCGATATGTGTTTGACTTTATTAGCTTTTTTTATAACAATAATCGTAAACAATATTTCAACCTTTTTTGAGTGTCTCCTGAAATTCTTGGATGAATTTATTATACTCTTCTTCAAAGCTTGTTCTTTTGTGATGCTCTGGTTGATTAAGGATATAATCGCAAACCGCTTGAATATCATTTTTTGAAACAGAAAATGCAGAAGCAGATCGTTGCCATAAAAACTTTCCTTTAATCAGTTTATTTTCATTAATAAATTTCTCTGTACTGTCTGAAATTCTGGTCGCAAGCCATTCTTCTGAAATAGATGGAGCTCTCGACACCAAAATGTGCATATGCTCTGGATTAGCAAAAATTGCATACAACTTTGAAGCAGAATTATTAACAATTCCAGTTACATACTTCTCTAACCGATTTCTAATTGCTTCGTTAATAACAGGTTCTCGAAATTTTGTAGTAAACACATAATGTGTAAAGCAATTATAATATTCAATTTTCATTTTTCTGTTTTGAGTTATGAGTTTGTAAAAACAAAAATATTAAAATATATTGTCAGTATCATAAAATACAGAAGAATATCAAAGCAAAGAGTTCTGAAAAACACTAGTGACTAATTATAAGTTTTATACTTTTACAATCTGTACCATTGTCTATTTTGATTATATAAGTTCCGTTACTAAAATCTGATAAAGAGATTTCAGAGAATGAATCGTATGCTTCAAATGACTTAATTTCTCGGCCACTCAGATCGTAAATTGAAATTGTAGCTTTTTTACCTGTGAAGTTTATCGTAACATCATCGACAGCCGGGTTCGGATACAGAATTGGTGTGTAATCTGAACTGGAATAATCTTCAACATTGTAGCTATTTGACTGAATAACTTTATAAATACATGCGTTAAATGTGAGCCATAAATTGTTTGTTTTATCAACAACAATATAATCTATGCTACCTTCCGTTATGCTATCCTCTATATAAAGAGTTGTCCATTGATTTCCATCCCATTTGTTAAGATTTCTGCTTCCGACCCAAACATTATTACTAGTATCAATAGCCAATCCCGATCTGCTTGGAGCATCAAAGCCACTTGCAGTATCATGTTTTGTCCAATTTTCACCATCAAACTGAAATACACTGCGATTACTGGTGTACCAGATATTGCCAGACAGATCTGTGTCAAATCCAATTAAATAATATGGAATAGTGGTTTCGGGATACGGGTAGGTTATCCATTCATTGTTTTGAAATTTGCAAATTCCTTCGCTATATGTTGCACACCAAATATTGTTATTATTATCACAATCAATATGTAAAATTTCGTTTGAAAGCAAATTGTCAGCGACAGTATAATTTGTCCAAATATTTCCATTATAGTTATAGACCCCATGTGTTGTAGCGAACCAAATACTGTTAGAATCTTTTACATAATCATTAAAATCATACCCAATTAAAGCATTGACTCCACTATAATTTGACCAAGATTGTCCATTGTAAACAGAAAAATGCCTACCACCTCCATAAACCATATTACCAGCAAGATCTTCAAATTGAATAGAAGGAATATCGCTTGATAATTCATATTTGTCAAAAGATTCCCATTCATTATTTAGTAGTCTGGTAAGATGCTGGCCTCCTTGTACCCAAAACACATTGTTTTTGTCAATGTAAGGTTTGTAAAGATTGACATCATTAACCCCTCCTCGCACAATGCATTTTTCCACTCTGATTTCAAGTGGATTCAGATCCATAATACAGATGCCATTCCCAGGTGTTCCAATCCATAACTTATTGTCAGATGTACATTCGAGTTGAAAAATCTTGTGCGTTGGCAATCCGTCCTCAACAGTATAAGTTGTCCATGATTCTCCATCAAACTTTGTAATTCCTCCCGAATTGGTGTTATATGAATATGTGCCAAACCACATGTTGTTATAATTATCGATTTCCATTCCATTAACTATATTTGAGCCCAAACCATCAGCAGTTGTATAATATTGCCAGTTTGAACCATCAAACTTAGCTACACCTTCATCTGTACAGAACCATATTGCAGAATCTTGGTCAATACATATTTCTCGAACAGACGTCCCTATAAGTCCATTATCTGGAGTAATATTTGTCCAGTTTTGACCGTCAAATTTTGAAACACCATAGTTTTCTTCATAAGAACCAAAAGCGACATAAACATCGTTTCCATGTGCTTTTACAGTTGTTGCTTGACCACCAAGTACTCCATCAGACTCTGTAAAGTGTGTCCATATTTCATTTTCGTACATAAATAGCCCATTATAAGTGGTAACCCAAACTCTTCCACTCTTGTCGATATCAATTCTACAAAAGCTTTCTATTTCAATATTATCAAGTTCTGTAAACCATTCCCAAACTCCAGCCATATAGTGCCCTATTCTATATGCTCCGACAAACCACATTTCGCTCGTATCAACAACATAAATGTCTTGAGCTCCAAGGTATCTGAATTCGGTATTTTCAAAAATATGAGTATGCTCGTGTCCATTAAATCTTGTTAACCCGATATCCTGACCGACATAAACACCATCTTCAAATTCCCTTATAGCTGAAATATAATTGTCAATTAGTGGTGACGTCGTAAAAAGATTATATTTTTCAATTTCCTGAGAGAATAATATAAAACAATAAGTCACTAAACTAATAAATAGTGTGAGTTTTCTCATCGCAAATAAGCAATTATTTATACATCAAATATACACATATTTTTATTTAATCGCAATAGAACGAGATGTTTTTTATATATTTATTAAATAGCTTGTATGTATTGCATTTAATGGACAATTGAAGGTATAATGCATTTATCTATAATGAAAATGCAGTATGAAATCATATTTCTAAAACTAAAGCTTCGATAACATCAGAATTTTTCACCATTTGTTTTTATGTTTTTGATGATGGTTTGGGGTGGAAATTTAGTAAAACAACATTTATCTGATTTGTTTTTGTCATTGTTTTTGCAAAAAGGCAAAAACACCGCCAAAAAC
>JAQVEY010000055.1 GCA_028697515.1 Bacteroidales bacterium
TCAAATATATTGTTCAGGATGATATTCGCAAGTTTGGCTTAATCCCTGAAATAGTTGGTCGTTTACCTGTTCTTACTCATTTAAATCCACTAGATAGAGATGCATTGAAAAGAATTTTAACTGAACCTAAAAACTCTATAGTTAAACAGTATAAAAAACTGTTTAAAATGGATAAAATAAAACTTGACTTTACTGAAGATGCTTTGGATTATATTGTTAATCAGGCAATTTCGTATAAGTTAGGTGCCAGAGGTTTGCGTTCAATTTGCGAGTCTATTATGCTTGAGGCGATGTTTGATATGCCAACAGAATCAGTTAAAGAGTTTTTAGTGGATAAAAAATATGCGGAGAAAAAACTTGATAAAAACTCTGTAGTTAAGTTTAAAAATGTGGGTTGAGTGAGTGCCTAGGTAGATGCGGTGAGATTAGTCTATGCGTTCTTATAATATGCGAATTTTATATAGGCAACACATTTTACTGAACATAGTTCGAATTTATTCTAAGTTTTTCCAAGAAGCTTAAAATTCAGAATAAAAAAAAACCGAAGCACATACTTCGGTCTTTTTGGTATTTTAAGATTAAATTATTTTATAATATCGAATAAACAGCTGTTAAACCTGCCATAACAATAGAAACCATTGTCATAAGTTTAATAAGAATATTTAAGCTAGGTCCTGAAGTATCTTTAAATGGATCGCCAACAGTATCACCAACAACAGTTGCTTTATGGACATCACTTCCTTTTCCACCAAGGTTACCTTCTTCTATATATTTCTTAGCGTTATCCCAAGCACCACCAGCATTAGCCATAAATACAGCCAAAACAAATCCTGAAGCTAGTCCACCAACTAACAGACCCATTACGCCGGGAACACCAAAAACAATTCCCACAATAATTGGAACGATTACAGCTACTGCAGATGGAAATATCATTTCTCTTTGTGCTCCTTTTGTTGAAATAGCAACACATCTTTCATAATCAGGTTCTGCATCGCCGGTAAGTATGCCTTTTATTTCTTTAAATTGACGACGTACTTCTTCAACCATTTTTTGAGCAGCGCGACCAACAGCATTCATTGTTAAACCTGAAAACACAAAAGTCATGACAGACCCAATAAAAATGCCGCCCAATACTTTTGGGTTCATTAAATGGACTTCATAATGTGTCATAAAGTCCAATATCGTTGCTTCAGCAGTGTTAACCATTACTCCACCAACATCAATTGTGGTTTCGCCAATTCTTAAAAGCCCCATTTTAATTTCTTCAAGATATGAAGCTAATAATGCAAGAGCAGTAAGAGCTGCCGAACCGATAGCAAATCCTTTTCCTGTTGCAGCAGTTGTGTTACCAAGGGCATCAAGAGCATCAGTACGTTTGCGAACCTCTGGACCAAGATGACTCATTTCAGCATTTCCTCCTGCATTGTCTGCGATAGGACCGTAAGCATCGGTTGCTAAAGTAATTCCCAATGTCGAAAGCATACCTACAGCAGCAATACCTACACCATATAAACCTAGACTGAGATTTGTGAAATCAAATTTAGCAGCAAATAGATATGATAAAATAATACCCACTACAATTGCAACTACAGGAATTGCTGTAGAAATCATACCGGTTCCAACTCCCGAAATTATTACAGTGGCTGGACCAGTTTTTGCAGATTCTGCAATTTTTTTCGTTGGTTTATATGCATGTGAAGTATAATATTCAGTACCCTGACCGATAATGATACCAACAATTAGTCCTATTACAACTGCAAAGGAAATATATTGCCAATTAGGTAAATTAAGTAAATACATAATTCCGAAAGTTCCGATTGCAATTAAGATAGAACTAACATTTACTCCAAGTCCTAGTGCACCTAATAATTGCTTCATACTTGCCCCTTCTTTAGTTTTTACCAAGAATATTCCTATTATAGATAGGATTATTCCTAAAGCAGCTATAAGCATTGGAGCAAAAACAGCTTTTAACTGAATGTCGGGAGACCATTGAGAGCCGAAAAATGCAGCAGCACCTAAAGCAGCAGTAGCTAAAATAGATCCCACATAAGATTCGTAAAGGTCTGCACCCATTCCGGCAACGTCACCAACATTATCACCAACATTATCAGCAATGGTAGCTGGATTGCGAGGATCATCCTCTGGAATACCGGCTTCGGTTTTTCCTACAAGGTCAGCACCCACGTCAGCAGCTTTTGTGTAAATACCTCCTCCAACACGTGCAAATAAAGCCTGTAACGAAGCGCCCATTCCAAATGTCAACATCGTTGTTGTAATCATAATCATCTTATGCTTTGCATCTGCGTCATCAACAAAAGTATCAAGAATCAGATACCAAATTGAAATGTCAAGTAAGGCAAGACCAACAACAACTAAACCCATTACTGCACCGGCCCTGAATGCTACCTTAAGGCCCGCATTTAAAGATTCTCTTGCAGCATTTGCTGTCCTTGCAGATGCATAAGTTGCAGTTTTCATTCCTAAAAAACCAGCTAATCCACTAAAGAAACCTCCAGTTAAGAAAGCAAAAGGAACCCATTCATTCTGAAGATTAAAACCATATGCCAGAATAGCAAAAAATATTGCCATAATTATGAAAACAACGGTTACAATTTTATACTGTTGTTTTAAATATGACATTGCTCCTTTTCTCACATAAAGAGCAATTTTTTTCATCATATCAGTTCCTTCATCTAGTTTTAACAACTTTTTGTAAAAAAAGAATGCAAATCCCAAAGCTAAAACTGAAGCGAATGGGATAAACCAAAACATCGTGTCTGTACTCATAATCAATAGTTTAGTTAATAATTTATATTATTTCTGTATTAATTTCATGTCTGAAAAAATCAGGTGCAAAAGTCTATAAAATTTTTCAGATAAAAAAATAAAAAAGCATGTTATTACTTATTGTTGAATAAAATATTGGAATGAAGTAATATTAATTTCAGTATAAGAAAAATCTTTCAGGAGATTAAACATAAAAATGCCTAAATTTGTTTTTTAATAAAATTCGAAACAATGGTATTAAAACATTTGCTAAATATTCTTATTTTATTCGCAATTTTAAATTCTTACGCACAACATAAAGAGTCTCCAGCAATTGATTTTACAATAGAAGACACACAAGGCAATATTGTAAATTTATTTGATGAGATGGAAAATGATAAAACGGTTATTCTGTTTTTCTTTTCTTCTGATTGTGGAGGATGTCATGTTGAAGCTCCAAAAGTTGATTCAATTTACAGACAGTTTGGTTCAGGTCAGCAACAATTACTAGTTTGGGGTATTGCCGAAGAAAATTCAACATTAGAAGATGTACTTGAATTTATTGACGAAACGGAAATCTCATTTCCTTGTTTTCCAACAGGTCACGCAACAGATGTTTTTGAATTGTATAATGTTGGCTATACGCCTCAGATTTTTATAATTTGTGATTATCTAGTTTCAGAATCGATATCATTTTTTGAAATCATTGAAAACTTAGATTATTGTTTTCCAACCAAAATAATTGACCAACAATATTCGCAACCAGAGATTGTAATAAATAATAATCTTATTCAAATAAAAAGTAATTCGATTATTTCCGGAATACGAATTTATGATATTACGGGAAAAGCTTTACGTGCGGAACAAAATATCGATACAGATAATTATGAAATAGGAAATCTACAATCCGGCAATTTGTATCTTATTACAGTTTTGTTTGAAAATGGGGATAATTATACCGAAAAAGTATTTATACAATAATGAAAAAACTATCTGGAATATTAGTTATCATTATTGTGTTTTCAACATTTTTTAGTTGTGAGGTTATCTATAACTATGATTTGAGTATTGAAGGAATAGATAGCTTGCCAGCAACAAAAGCATGTATAGATAAGTATATTCCTCATTCTGTTGATGCACCAAAAGGTAGGCAGTATTCAGAAATAGAATCATTGAGTTTTGAACTTGATAATCATACGGCAGAAATAAAGGACTCATTATTAGCCGATTCTGTAATAATTGACAGCGTTCTTATTCTTAACTTTATTATTAGAGGACTTGATCCTTATGATGAAATAACAGATGTGGAAATTGCGAAGACATTTTTTGCTGAAACAGACTGAATTCTTTTTATCATGACTTGCTTTTTATATCTTTGTAAATCAATGTAAATACGATGCGAAAAAAAGTATTATTAATAGATACTGTTCATAGAATAATTCCTGATAAACTTAGTGAGAATGGTTTTGAAATTACTATTGGAGCATCATTAAGTCGAACAGAAATTCTTGAGATTATTGGAGATTACTGTGGGATTATTATAAGAAGTCGTATAAATGTTGACAAAGAATTAATTGATAAAGCTTTGAATTTGCGTTTTATTGCTCGCGTAGGAGCAGGAATGGAAAGCATTGATATAGAATATTGTAAAAGAAAAGGAATAGAATGCTTAAATTCTCCAGAGGGTAATCGTGATGCTGTTGGCGAGCATTCGATAGGCATGCTTCTTAATTTACTCAACAATTTGAATAAGGCAGACCGTCAAGTTAAATCAGGAATCTGGAAAAGAGAAGAAAATCGAGGACAAGAACTGAATGCAAAAACAGTTGCGATAATTGGATATGGAAATATGGGAAGTAGTTTTGCTAAAAAACTGTCTGGATTTGGTTGTAAAGTTATTTCTTATGATAAATACAAATCCAACTATTCAGACGGCTTTACCATTGAGTCAGATATGGATTCTATTTTTAACGAGTCGGATATTTTAAGTTTTCATGTTCCATTAACAGAAGAAACATATTACCTGTTTGATAAGAAATTTGTAGATAGATTTAAAAAACCAATAATTCTGATTAATACATCGAGAGGACAAGTGGTTAAAACGAGTGCTCTTGTACAGGCATTAAAGTCGAGAAAAGTAATTGCTGCCGCACTCGATGTAATTGAATACGAGGAAACGTCATTTGAAAAAACTTCAATAGTGACGAATATACCCGATTTTAAGTATCTTGTATCCTGCGACAATGTAATTCTTAGTCCGCACATAGCTGGTTGGACTGTAGAGTCAAAAATAAAGCTCGCAGAAGTTTTAGTCACTAAAATATTAGCCTTAAAATTATAAAACATATGATATCAGAGTCAGAATTTAAAACACAAGAAATCGTAGGAATTGCAAAACGTATGGCAATTGCAGCCATAACAGCACCAAAGGGTAGAGGAAGAAACACTATTGAGACAAAAATCGCTTATGGAGACGACCTGAGTGTTATTGCCGAAAAAATGGAAGAAATAGGGAAAAGCAGTGAACAGCAATTTTTTATTCGCGATGCGGGAAATCTTAGAAAATCTGATGCAGTTTTATTTCTTGCGACAGAAATTAGTCCTTTAAGATTAAATAATTGTGGATTTTGCGGATTAAACGATTGTGATAATAAAAGTCTGCAGCAAGATGTTCCTTGTGCGTTTAACACTATAGACCTTGGTATTGCCATTGGTTCGGCAGTAAGTATCGCGGCCGATTCGAGAGTGGATAACCGAATTATGTTTTCTGCAGGAAAAGCTGTGGAGGAACTTAATATTTTTGATGAAAAATACAAAGTCATAATTGCAATCAGTCTTAGTGCAGAAAGTAAAAATATTTATTTTGACAGGAAATAACGGTAAAATTTTTGCTCTATTAAAGAAAACGCTGAACATGAAAATAAATGTACTTTTTTTTCTTATTTTTTCAATTTCGTTGTCATCAATTGCTCAAACGCCCGAAAAAATTAAAAATAATTCGGATTATATTTGGGGAGAATCAACAGCATCAACACTGGAACAAGCAGATCAATTTGCCCTGAAAGATCTTATTTCCCAGATTTCGACTAACGTGGAGAGTAGTTTTTCTAATATTATTACCGAAATCAATGAGTCGATAGAAGAATATACCCAATCTGCTATTAATACTTATTCAAATATTTACCTTAAAAACGCTAAAAGAATAGTTGTCGAAAAGCGTAAACAAATTTATGTGTTAAGGTATATCGAAAAAGATGAAGTTGACAAGATGTTTGAAAGTAGGAAGAACAAAATAATTGACTATACAAAACTTGCCGATATGGCAGAAAAAGATTCTAGAATTGGAGATGCATTAAGATATTATTACTGGGCATTAGTACTTTTAAATTCTCATCCCGATGCGGCAATGATAAAATATACAACAGCAGAGAACATTGAAATAGGAATATTGTTGTATATTCAAAATCAGTTCGACAAGATTTTTGATAATCTAAGGATTAATGTTGCAGATACAATTAATTGTAATAATACCGTAAGCTATACTCTAGATATTAATTATAAAGGGCAAGCAGTTGCAAATTTAGACTATGTTTATTGGAACGGAACGGAATTTTCAAATACATATAGCATAAAAGACGGTCTTGGAGTAGTTGATTTTTTTAATTCAGAGAGTAATAAGCTTGATAATTTACATTTGAAATTAGAATACACATATTTTGGTCGCAGCCATATTGATCCAGAAGTCAAATCAGTTCTGGAAATGGCAAGTCTTCCGCGACTAAAAAAAGCTGAGGTGTCAATCAGTTTAACACAACCTGAATTGAAGATAAAAAAAATAAATGAAAAACAACTGGTTTATAATAAGATGATTACGATTGACACAATTAGTAGTAATCTTTTTGATATAAACGGAGAAATAAAAGCAACTCTCTCTATTGTCAATCAATGGATTGTTAATAAATCACAAAAAATTGACGAAACTTTATTTACAAAGCAGGGACTTGATTCCTACAATAAACTTATTAAATACGGAGACGCAAGGATATTATCACAAAAAGGCAAGATAGATTACATCAGAATTAATGACGAGATAATGGTTAGATCTTTTCCTATGATATTTAGTTTTCCTAATAATAACAAAGCTTTTGTAGAAGATATAGTTTATTTATTCAATTCTGAAGGGAAAATCAGTAATATTAGTTTTGCTCTATCTGATGGTGCAATTACAGATATTATGGAAAAAAGTGAAAGATTTGCAAGTTTAGAAGAAAAATATTTTCTAATTAATTTTCTCGAAAACTATAAAACAGCCTACTCTCTTGAAGATATTAGTTTTATTGAGAATGTTTTTTCAGATGACGCTTTGATAATTGTTGGAACTGTACTGCAAAAGTATGAGTCAGTGGACGGAACGATTCCTAAAATGGAGAATCAAAATATAAAATACGTTAGATACTCCAAAGAACAGTATATAAATCATTTGATAAAAGCCTTTGATTCTAAAGAGTATATTAATTTGGAATTTGAAGATAATGTAATTAATAAAACTGGAGGAGAGGATAAGATATATGGCATACAAATAACCCAAAACTATTATTCATCTAATTACTCGGATAAAGGTTATTTGTTTTTAATGCTTGATTTAAATGATATTTCAGAACCTAAAATTTATGTTAGGACCTGGCAACCTGATAAAAATGATGACGGTTCTATATTTGGGCTAGAGCATTTTTCAATTAAATAATAATATGATTTACGAAGGAAATTTAAAGAAAATGAGAACGATTCATGAGAGTCCAGTAAAATATTATTTGACTCTGGGAGAAGAAGAAATCAACATGAATAGTTTAATTGGGAAACAAGTCAATATAAATTATAATGGTCGTATAAATTGTATTAGGTGTAATGCATTAACACAAAAAAGCTTTCATCAAGGCTACTGTTATTCTTGTTTTATTAGTTCACCGGAATGTGATGCAGGAGTATTGAATCCCGAAAAAGATCGGGCGCATCTTGGGATTAGTCGCGATATGGAGTGGGCAAAGCAAAACTCTTTGATAGACCATTATGTATATTTGGCTATAACAGGGAACTTAAAGGTTGGAGTCACCAGACATACTCAAATTCCGTTCAGATGGATTGACCAGGGTGCAATTAAAGCCATCAAATTGGCAAAAACCCCATATCGATATCTAGCAGGGGTTATAGAAGTTGAGTTGAAAAAACATGTGTCTGACAAAACAAACAAAAATAAAATGCTGTTGACAAAAGACGCTGATTTAGAATTGGTTGGATTGAAAAATGATATAGCTGAAAAATTACCCATAGACCTTAAGAAATACATAAGTTTTGATAATACAATTTGTAGAATAATTTATCCTTATGATTACAATATTCAGAACTTTAACAGCCTAAGCCTAGATAAAACTCCATCAATAAATGGAAGGATTATGGGCATTAAAGGGCAATATCTTATATTTGAAAATGGGGACATTTTAAATGTGCGTACGCATAATGGATATTTTATTAATCTTGAAATTTTGTAAAGTTTATGAATACAGAACAATTTAACAAGATTCTAAGCAAGCTGCAAAAGTATTGCAGCAGCAGCGAAAAATGTAGTCAAGATGTTTTAGATTATATTTCTAAATATGAGTTAACACCTGAATTTAAAAATAATATTATTAAAAGCTTGATTTCTGAAAAATTTATTGATCACAAAAGATATGCTGCAGCCTTTGTAAACGATAAATTAAAGTTTAATAAATGGGGAAAGATTAAAATATATTATAATCTAAAACAGAAAAACATCGAAGAGAAACTTATACAACAATCCTTACAACTTGTGTCAGAGACAGAATATAAAGAGATATTAATAACTCTTTTAAAGAATAAAATAAAAACAATTAAAGAGAAAGATAGAAACAAAATTAAGGCTAGTTTATTAAGGTATTCGTATAGCAGGGGTTTTGAATATGAAGTAAGCGATAAGCTGATAGATTCGATTTTGGATAAATAATCAATTTGATTAACTTTGCAAAAAAGATTGAATGATAACCATTGACAAGATAAAGGATTTAAAAAAGCGCACCGAAGCTTTGAGGAGGTATCTTTGACATTGATACAAAACGTGATTTTATAAAAGAAAAAACTGAGCAAACACAATCTTCAGAATTTTGGAATAATCCCGTAGAAGCTGAAAAGACACTTAAACAAATTAGTATAATAAAAAAATGGGTAATTGATTATGAAACCATTAATTCTTCAATTGAAGACTTGGAGGTTTTATTTGATTTTTATAAGGATGGTGACGTTAGTGAAGAAGAATTTGACAAAGATTATTACAATTGTGAAAACTTAATTGAGAAATTAGAATTAAGGAACATGCTTGGGAAAGAGGAGGATATAATGTATGCTATTCTTACAATTAATGCTGGTGCAGGTGGAACAGAGAGTAATGATTGGGCAGAAATGTTAGAAAGAATGTATTTAAGATATGCTGAAGAAAATGGCTATAATACGCAGATAATTGATCGTTTAGATGGCGATTTGGTTGGAATTAAGTCTGTTACTATAAGTTTTTCTGGGGATTATGCTTATGGCTATTTAAAGGGTGAAAACGGGGTTCACAGACTTGTTAGGTTATCGCCTTTTGATGCTGCACACAAAAGACATACTTCTTTTGCATCAGTTTTTGTATATCCTTTAGTTGATGATACAATTGTAATTGAAATTAATCCGGCCGATATCGAATTTGACACATATAGAAGTAGTGGTGCAGGTGGACAAAATGTAAATAAAGTGGAGACTGCTGTCAGGATAAAACACATTCCAACAGGTATAGTAATCGAAAATAGTGAAACAAGATCACAATTAAAAAATCGGGAAAACGCAATGCGTCTTTTGAAATCTCAATTGTATGATCTTGAATTGAGAAAACAGCAAGACGAAAGAGACAAGGTCGAAGGGCAAAAACAAAAAATAGAGTGGGGGTCTCAAATTAGAAATTATGTATTACATCCATATAAATTAGTAAAAGATCTTCGTACAGGTCATGAAACTGGAAATACACAAGCAGTTTTAGACGGAAAAATAGAAGATTTCATCAAAGCATATTTAATGGAATTTGGTCAGCAGAATTAATAAAAAAAGCCTCTTGTAAAAAGATACAAGAGGCAAAAAGATTGGCGGCGACCTACTCTCCCACAAAACGCAGTACCATCGGCGCGGATGAGCTTAACTTCCGAGTTCGGGATGGGATCGG
>JAQVEY010000056.1 GCA_028697515.1 Bacteroidales bacterium
GGAATTTTCCGCCCTTTACTGTATTGTCAAATGTAGAATTCATCTAATGATTATTCATCGTCTTGCTCTGATTCATAAGCTTTGAGCAGTTGTTCCTGAACATCTGGTGGTACTTGCTGATATTCAAAGAATTTCATTTCGTACATTGCTCTACCACCGGTATTAGAGCGTAAAGCAGTTGAATAATTTGCCATTTCAGCTAGTGGTACTCTTGCCATTATCTTTTCAAATCCTTTTTCACTACTCATTCCCTGAACAATGGCACGACGATTTTGTAAATCACTTATCACATCACCCATTCTGTCACCAGGGACAAGAACCTCGATATTATAAATAGGTTCCATAATCTTAGGACCAGCATTTTTAAATGCTTTGCTGAATGCGTTACGTCCTGCTAATTTAAACGAAATTTCGTTTGAATCAACTGGGTGCATTTTTCCGTCAACAACACATACACGGATATCTCTTGCATAAGAACCTGTTAAAGGACCTACTTCAATTTTTTCCATAATTCCTTTAAGAATAGCTGGTAGAAATCTGGCATCAATAGAACCTCCAACTATACAGTTGTAATATACTAATGTTCCACCCCAATCAAGTTTGTATTCGTCCTTACCTCTTACAGAAATTTTAAATTCTTTCCCGTCAATTTTATACATAGTCGGATCTGGCATCCCTTCACTATATGGCTCAAGTATCATATGAACTTCACCAAATTGGCCTGCACCACCTGATTGCTTTTTGTGACGATAATCTGCAAAAGCAGTTTTTGTAATCGTTTCACGATATTGTATTCTTGGTTTTAGAAATTCAGTAGCTATTTTAAACTGATTATCAAGATGCCATTTTAAAATGTTTAAATGATATTCGCCTTGTCCTTGAAGCAATAACTGTTTTAACTCTTTTGAATATTCAACCAAAATTGTGGGATCTTCATCTTTCATTCTGATTAAGGCTTCGCCTAGTTTTTCATCATCACTTTCGCTAAGAGCCTTTATTGCAACTCTGTGTTTTGGATTGGGCCATTCTATTGGAGAAACAATCCAGTCTTGTCCGGGAGCAACTAAAGTATGACAGGTTTTTGTGCTTTTTAGTTTTACAGTAGCACCAATATCTCCTGCGAACATTTTGTCAACTTTTACTCTATTTTTTCCGGCACAAACAAAGATTGACGACAATCTTTCTTTTGTATTATTTTTCGAGTTATATAAGTCAATGCTTTCTGTTAATGTGCCACTAAGAACTTTGAAATAACAAATTTCACCAATATGCTCTTCAATTGATGTTTTAAATACAAAAAGTGATGGCTTGCCTGCCGCATCGCATTTGATTTCTTTACCTTCACTATCTTTTACAGGTGCAAATTTTTCTGGAGAAGGCGTAACGTTTGCGATAAATTCCATCAAACGTTTAACACCCAAATCGTTTCTTGCATTTATACAGAAAATAGGAAATACACCTCTTTGAGGTAATCCGGCTGCGATACCTTTCATCATTTCCTCTTCTGTCAATGTATCGTTTTCGAAGAATAATTCCATCAATGACTCGTCTGCTTCGGCTGCTTTTTCAATAAGTTCTGTCTTTAAACTATCAGCATGGTCTTTGTGTTCAGCAGGAATATCTGAAATCACTACTTCACTGCCTTTAAGACTGTACATTTTATTTGTAATAACATCTATTATTGCATTAAAACCGACTCCTGCATTTACTGGAAATTGTGCCAGAACTGCATTGCCGCCAAAAGTAGATTTTATCATCTCAACAGTCTTTTCGAAATTGGTTTTTTCGTGATCAAGATGATTGATAGCAATAATCATTGGTTTATGTGCTTTTTCAACATAACGACCATGTATTTCGGTTCCTACTTCGATTCCGTTTTGTGCATTTATTAGCATAAGTGCTATGTCTGCAGGGAATAATGAAGAAACGAGATTCCCTACAAAATCATCCATACCAGGGTTATCAAGAATATTGATTTTGGTATTTCCTATTTCGGTATATAAAACTGTCGAAAATAATGAATTACCGTTTTCCTGTTCAATAGGGCGATAATCGGAAACTGTGTTTTTGCTAGCAATATCACCTTTACGTGTTATTACGCCACCAATTTGAAGCATTGATTCAGCAAGCATAGTTTTTCCTGAGCCTGAATTGCCAACTAAAGCTATGTTTCTGATTTGATCTGTTTGATAATTTTTCATATTATTCCTATAGTTACTTTATTTATTGAATATTTAAATTTTATTTTGGCTGACAAAAATAATAAAAAAACTGTAAGTACAAAGCTATGCTTAATATTAATTGTAAAATATTGAGCTATTAAGTGTTGTTGAATTATATTAGTTGAAAAAATTGTTGAAATTGAAAAGTCATCTATAATATTTATTTAATTTAATGCTGGTTTTGACTTGATTTATCAATTTGGTGAAAGCCTAAAATCATACAGTAAACAACTTTTAGAAATGCTGTGTGTTTTTTCGTTATTGACAATGCTCTTTTTTTTTATATTTGCACCAAATTATATGATTTGCGTAAGAAATTCATCATAAACCTGATCTTTTTGCTTTTCCTTAATGTGCTCGTTAAGCCATTCTGGATATTTGGCGTTGAGAGATCTGTTCAAAATCTCGTTGGAGCTTCAGAATTCGGGTTTTATTTTTCTCTGTTGAATTTTTCTTTATTACTGAATATTATCCTCGATTTTGGTATAACCTATTTCAATAACAGAAATATTTCACAAAACTGTAATATTTTAAGTAAACATGTTTCCAATATTGTTTCTCTTAAATTTCTTCTTGCAGTAGTTTATGCAGTACTTACAATATCTGCAGCCTTGATTATTGGATATGATTCAAGACAGATTTCTATTCTGGGAATGTTGATTTTTAACCAGTTTTTGCTTTCATTTATTCTTTATCTGCGTTCGAATTTGGCAGGTTTGCAAATGTTTAAAACAGATAGTGTAATATCTGTACTTGACAGATTTTTAATGATAATTTTATGCAGTGTTTTAATTTGGGGAAATGTTTCCGGTATAAATTTGAAAATAGAATGGTTTGTACTTATTCAGACCTTTTCGTATCTGTTGACAGCCCTAGTTGCATTTATCTTGGTAATACGTAAAACCACATTCTTTAAGCTTAATTTCGATTTTCGCTTTTTCAGAGTGTTCCTCAAAAGAAGTTATCCCTATGCGCTATTAATATTGCTGATGGCATTTTATAACAGAATTGATTCTGTAATGTTGGAGAGATTATTACCCGATGGAAAGGAACAAGCGGGAATCTATGCTCAGGCTTTCAGAATACTTGAAGCGGCTTCAATGTTCCCATATCTGTTTTCAATTCTTTTATTGCCAATGTTTGCGAAGATGTTAAAAAAGAGACAAAATATTGAAGATCTTGCTAAGTTATCTTTCGTTTTGGTAATCGTTTCCGGAATTCTTTTGATGAACATTTGTCACTTCTTTAATGAAGAAATTATGGAATTAATGTACTGGGAGCATGTAGATTCAAGTGCATTAACATTAAGCTTTTTAATGACTGGTTTTATCGGAATATGTACAACTTATATTTTCGGTACATTGCTTACATCAAATGGGAATTTGAAACAACTTAACATTATGGCGGCTTGCGGAATGATATTGAATATTATTTTAAATTTTATTTTAATCCCTCATTTAGAAGTTGTCGGGTCTGCAATAGCTAGTATGATAACTCAGGTCTTGACAGGATTAAGCCAATTACTGATAGCTACTAAAATCTTTAAATTTAGAATAAATTATAAACTGATAATATCTCTTTCTATTTTTGTTTTAGTAAGTATATTATTGACAGCTTTTATTTCTACTTTGTCATATAATTGGATTATGCTCGCTGTACTTGTTTGTTTGCTTTCATTGCTTCTTGCTTTTGCAACTGGTTTATTTAAATTTAAAGAAATTCTTAATGTCATTCGCGAAAGGAGTGAGGAATAGATATTAATAATAAAAATGATATATTTGCATTAAGATTAGATAATAATGAAGAAAAAGAATACTGAAATATCAATAGTTTTACCCGTTTTCAACGAAGAAAATAATCTTGCTCAGTTATATGATGAGTTATTGGATGTATTAAAAAAGATTGATGTTAAAAGCTTTGAAATCATTTTTATTAATGACGGAAGTACAGATGATTCTTTAAATATAATAAAGGATTTATCGGTTAAAAATAAGTTTGTAAAATATATAGATTTAAGTAGAAATTTTGGACAACAGATTGCAATTTCAGCAGGGCTCGAAAAAGCATCGGGGAAATATATAGTCATAATGGATTCTGACTTACAGGACCCGACCGATCTTATTCAAGATTTGTACAATAAGGCTAAGGAAGGCTACGACGTAGTTTATGCAAAAAGAAAAAAACGAAAAGGGGAATCTGTCTTTAAAAAGATAACAGCTAAAATATTTTACAGAACTTTGCGCTCAATAACTAAATGTAATATTCCGGTTGATGCCGGCGACTTTAGAATAATTTCTGCTAAAGTAGCAGTGGTTTTGAATAATATGCCTGAACAACAAAAGTTTTTAAGAGGTCAAGTGGCTTGGGTGGGATTTAAGCAAACTAGCGTTGAATTTGATCGTGATTCAAGAAAATCGGGAAAATCAGGCTATTCGGTTTCAAGAATGCTTAGATTTGCTATTGATGGAATTACTTCTTTTTCGGACTTTCCATTAAAACTTGCAACTTTTTTAGGCTTCTTTGTAAGTATTATCTCCTTTATTCTTATGCTTTGGGCATTATATCAAAGATTGATTGCACAACAGTATGTTCAGGGTTGGACTTCTTTGATATTAAGTGTATTGTTTCTTGGTGGTATTACTCTTATTGCTATAGGAATTATTGGCGAGTATATTGGAAGAATTGGAAGCAATATCCGAAAACGTCCTCTCTATATTATTAATGATACTAATTTGGAGGAAGAGGAAGAAAAATCCTGATTATTTGCGATAATCTCCTAAATCTGAAATCCAACGCTTTAGTAAATCCATTTCTTCTGCGCCTATCAATCCGCAATCAATAAGTTCACGATAGCAAATTATCATGTTTTCTGAGATATTTTCAATCCCCGATTTTAAATTTAATGCTTTTAACTTATTGTAAATCAGTGAATTATTGCTGTATCCTACGATTTCATCACGAAAATCTATCATTAGATTATGATCATTGCGTTGCTGCCAAACTGTGCTGTTATGAAAAAGTACAGACCAGCCACAAGTCCATGCTATCCGTTGAGCCACAAATGACCGCCAGATATCTGTCATTCTAAAACTGCAATAAGACGGTAAATACATTAGTGGAAAGGCTTCCTTAAACCAAGTTGTATTCTGACTATTGAATGGACAAAAACTATTATTCCCTAAAGCAATATTATCCGATTTATTAAATGTAACTGGCAATGGCAATGTAAGTCTGTAAATAGCATCCACATCAGGATTTTCATCTGCAAGGCCTTGTTGAATAGGACAATTTAGAGATTTCTGTTCTTTAAGTTCGGGTAAAGTATCCAAAATGTTTTCCAGCGCAAAACCTCGTGGCCAAATATGAGTATCTGTGAAGTATTTATAAATATTTACCCAGCCTTTATCAATAATTTCGTGTGCCTGAACTAGTCTAAATCTTTTATTCCAAAAACTTTCAAACGGGATATTGTCATCGTCAGTTTCTATTATTGTTTCTGCTCCTTGTGACATAGCTGTTAAATATCCCAGATTTTTTCGCGCATAATGCTTGTATGGAAGTGTTTCGCCCAACTTGAATTTAAGTTCTTTCTGCCGTTCAACCGAATAGAAATCACATTTGTCTAAATGAAAATCCAAAGGACTTTTTGTGTCGCCGATTACAATAAAAGAAATATTGCGAGCTGCAGATTCTTCGGCAAATTGTTTTAAAACAGGATGTTCATGGTTTGCAATTGAGGTAATGACTAAAAATGTGTTCTCCATTTTTGATTTATTTTATCGTATGTAAAAAATATTTTCTTGCTCCAAAATTCCACCAATAAGTTACGAATATCGCAAAAAGTTTGGATATCATATAATTAAGTTCGAAAAGTTCTGTAACACCCCAAATAACAAATGTGTTCAGGGCAAGCCCAATTCCGGTTATTAAAAGGTAAAATCCAAATTCCTGATATCTCTTTTTTATTCTGCTTACTTTGAAAATCCATAATGTACATAAAAAGTAATTCAGAATTGTTCCTGCCAAAAAAGAAATTATTGAAGAAGTAATGTAGTTTAATCCACAATAATGAGATAAGACGAAAAGCAATGAAATATCCACTAAAGTACATAGCCCACCAACACCAAAGTACTTCGCAGCTTGTGTAAAAGTCTCAGTTTTTATCATAGATAAAAGATAATTTTTATCTATTTTTTTGATCATCTTATGATTTTGGATTTAAATTGCAACCTAAGGAAGAAATAGTGAAATAGTACAGAAAACGAATTATAAATTGCTTTCTTAGATACGCTGGGAGAAGGTGCTCTGTAATGGATTGGAATTTCGGCATATCTTGTTTTGCGAAGCAAATATCTGAGTTCGGTTTGATAAAAATGTGCTTTTGATAGTAATTTGTAGGCGAGAAATTTTTCTACAATTTGTACATGAAATCCTTGATATCCTGATGTCATGTCGTACATTTTTGTGCCAAGCAGAATGTTTGATAAAATCGTTCCGAATTTTGATAGAAGTGTTCGTTTCCAAGTGCTGTCACAAATCGAACCTCCATTAATAAAACGACTGCCAAAAGCACATTCGTTTCCTTCGTTTAGAACTCTTAAAAACATTGGCAATGCACTTGGATCATGCGACATCCCGGCATCCATTTCTATAATGTAATCATGTTTATTTATTACTGCCTCTTTATATCCTCTGATATAAGCATCAACAACATTCTTATTCTCGGGTGACCATATTGTTACAAATCTGTCATCAGCAGTCGAAAGTTTTTTGCATAATTCTAAAGTATTGTCTTTCGAAACATTATCAACAACAAAATAAATCTTACCACAATTAAGTTTGTCAAGTACCTTAGTAAGTGACGACACAAAAGGATTAAAGTCTTCCGACTCATTTGCCATTGGTATTACTACTGCAAAATTAAAATCCATAAAATTCCTCTAATTAAGAAAAAACCTTTACCCGTTTGCAGTATTTTTTATCACAGCAACAGATAGTTTTAAAAATTCTGTTGCAAAATTATAAATATTACACTGTAATCAAATAATTTTATTCTATTCATTTTTATATAATTGATTGATGAAGTTAAAATCATTTCTTTTCTCGGATATTTGATAAAATTGAGAATTCTGGATTATTAAAGAGAGAAAAAAATGTTTACTATTCTGCTTAGATTAAGTAGGGTTTTGCAACTACTACAAAAATTGGACTTTGAAAACTTATTAGTGCAAAGTTCAGCTAAAGAAAAACTAAGAACTAAGAATCATTAAAACGTAAGTTCAATTAGTAAATGCAGCTTTTAGGAGTACTAATAAATTTTTATGATGCTTTTATTGTACTTCTTAATTAGTCTTTTCAGCTGTTTCTCAATTGATTTTTTCTGAAATATATCTTTATTTTTTTGATAACACCTTATATCTATTTCATTTATGAATACTTCATTCTTTAAATTATCCCAGACGATAAAGTTAATTTGAGTTGCTGATACAAAGTATATCTCATAAAAATTCATTCCTTTATAATACATAGCTTTCATTTCAGTTTTAGCATTACTATCTATTATAATATATTCCAATTCTTCAGACGAGTAAAAACCATTTTGAATTATAAAACAAATATACCTATCCTTATAACCATCTGCAAGTGATGACAAAGCTACTTGTAATGTTGACGATTGTGCTCCTTGGTCAATAAGTTTTTCGGCAATGTTACTATAACTTATAATAGTAACAGGATCTATGGTTGTATCAACATTTGCAGTAAGATTGAAATTGTTTTGCACAAATATTTCTGTTATACACCTTATCCCAATCATAGTAGCATTTAAGTCAAATGATTCCCTAAGCTTAATGTCATGGAATTGTATATTGACTAAAGGAATATGGAAAAATACTAACCTATTCGAATCCGGCTCTATTATGCTCATTTTTTGATTAGTTTTTTGAGCGAATCCGTTTTGGACGGTCAAAATAAAAAGGAATACTATTAATCGTCTAATTTTCATAAGTATCACACATAACACTAGTTTGTTTTAAAACCTCTCAAAATTAGCAAAAATTATAAAAAGAGTTTATTTTGTTGTTGAAATTAATACAATTCTCACATTATGCACTTTGAAAAACATACAAATCTAAATCAAAATTTAAGGTTTTAAATTTCAGAATTGATATCAAATGAAATAAATCTTTTTACTTTTGCAGCAAATTTTCAGAAATGGCAAATAATTTCAATTCTTTTTTCAAAATCTTCAATAAGAAAAGCTTTTTTGTCTGGTTGTCTTATGTGGCTGTGTTATTGACGATGAGCTATTTTGCATATTTTTATAAATTAGGGAGTAAAACTCTTCATATCTGGGACGAATCAAGATATGCTGTAAACGCTTATGAAGTTGGCAAGAACGGCAAATACCTAACTCCGACCTATGATGGGCAAATTGATATGTGGAACACAAAACCTCCTTTCCTTATTGGCTGTCAAGCAATTTGTATTAAAGTTTTCGGTAATAATGAAAGCTCTGTTAGGTTACCTAGTGCTGCGGCAGCAAGTCTTGCAGTATTAGTTCTTTTTTTTGTTGTTGCTGCTCTTACAAAGTCGAAACCATTGGGGTTTTTAGTTGCAGGAATCTTTCTTACTACACCAGGATTATTGCCTTATCATGCTTTACGACAAGCCGATTTTGAATCTTTTCTCTTGTTCTTTTCGGCAGCTTATTCCTTGGTGTTTTTATATTATATCGAAACAAAAAAAACCGGATCTTTATATCTGGCTATGGCACTGTTTACCTTGGCATTTCTGTCGAAAAGCTCTGCTTCCTTATTCTTTTTGCCGGGTATTATGATTTATGTTTTGATGAAAAGAGAAACTTTACATTTGCTAAAATTTAAACATTTTTATTTTTCGCTTTTAATTCCAATTATTGTGTTGTCTGCTTACTATTTTGGAAGAGAGCTTATTAATCCTGGATATTTAAAGGCAGTCTATTTAAATGAATTTGGCGGAAGGGCTTTTACTTCTCTTGAAGGACACTCAAAACCTTTTCTGTTTTACTATACTTATTTATCAGAATATGCTCTTGGGTTTTGGTATATGCTAATACCTGCTGGGTTGGTTTTAACATTTTTTGAGAAAAACAAACAAGTCAGAAATCTTTTTGTCTTTTCATTATTGCTTGCTCTTACTCATTTGTTATTGATTTCGGTTACAAAAACTAAACTCGAATGGTATTGCTTGCCCGAAGTGCCTTTCTGGGCATTATTGTCAGGAATTTCAATTTATCAGATTGCAAGTCTTATTCTAAAACTCGTTAAAAAACCACAAGTTAAGGAAATCATTTTAATATTGGCATTTGCTGGGGTTTTGTATTATCCTGCTGTTTCACAGTTTAAATTGGTAAAATTTCTTTCAGTAGAAGAGTCCTGGCAACAAAATGTGAAATTATTCCTCCGCGACAGAGTCGAATTACTGATTACAGATAAATCCAAAGAAATTATTGTTATCAGTGATAATTATGATCAAAATACCCGATATTATATATACAAATTAAGAGATAAAGGCTATACAATAAATAACGGAAGCTTCGGCAATGTCAAAAACAACACTTATGTAGTACTTGATATAATTGATGAAAATAAAATGATAGAAGCTTATTCGTTTGTTGCAGATGTTGATACTGTTGAGATATTTACCGAAAGAGTTAAAGCTTTCTATATAGGAGATTATTACACTAAGGAAGAGTCATTAAACTATGTAC
>JAQVEY010000057.1 GCA_028697515.1 Bacteroidales bacterium
TCCCATTGCTAGCAGTAGGAATTACCCCAATCCTTGGAAAATATGTCGATAAAAAAGGTAAAGCGGCTACAATGTTAATGATAGGATCAATTCTACTTATTGTTTGCCATTTGACCTTCGCATTTATCTTGCCTCTATTTGCAGGAAATGGAATTGGTGGAATTATTGTTGCGTTTTTAACAATATTAGTTCTTGGTTCATCATTTTCATTGGTGCCAGCTTCTTTATGGCCTAGTGTTCCTAAACTTGTAGATAATAAAGTTATCGGTTCTGCTTATGCTTTGATTTTCTTAATTCAAAACATTGGGTTATGGCTCTTCCCTTTGCTTATAGGCAAGATATTAAATGCTTCAAACCCCGATATCGCAAAAGCTGTAGCCGATGGAACAATGACTTCAGAAGTTGCTGCGATTTCTTATAACTATACAAATCCACTTTTAATGTTAGCCTTACTTGGTGTCGCTGCACTAATCCTTGGTTTTGTATTAAAAATGGTTGATAAGAAAAAAGGCTATGGACTTGAATTGCCAAATATTAAGGATTAATTAAATATTTATTTTTTGAAAATGCCCTCAATTTTTTATAAATTTGAGGGCATTTTAATAATAATTGAACTATGAAACACACATTTATTTTAGTATTAGCAATAATAATAGGAGTACAAGGGTTTTCTCAATCCTTATTATGGAAAGTGTCAGGCAAAAAAATGAAGTCTCCTTCATATATATATGGTACAATACATATTCAGGACAAACGGGTTTTTTCTTTTGATCAGACAGTTACTGATGCATTTGAATCATGTGATGCTTTTGCAATGGAAATTTTGATGGATGAATTAGATCAGCAAGAAATAAAAGATGCTATGTTAATGAAAGACAATAGTCTGGATAAACTTCTAACAAGTGAACAATACAAAATTCTTGATAGTATCGTAAAGGTCTCTACAGGTTCTGGTATATTAATGTACAATAAAATGAAACCATTTTTTCTGTCAAGTCAATTAATGCAGATGAATATGTCACAAGATATGGATTTGGCGCTTGATTTATACTTTTTAAATAAAGCCAGGGAAGCCGATAAAATGTGTTATGGAGTAGAAGAGTTTGCAGATCAGATAGATGCAATTGATGCCATAAGCCTTGAAGATCAGGCAGAGATGCTGTTTGAAGGGCTTACAGATACTACTGGTAATAATGATATGGAACAGTTGGATGAAATGCTTGTTGAGTATATGAATTTCAATCTTGAGCATTTATTTGATATGACAAATGATACAGCTTTGCCAGCAGAGTTTAATCAAGCTTTTTTAATTGACAGAAATGTTGGAATGGTAAAGAGCTTTATAAAAATATCAAAAAAGCACAGTTTGTTTTGTGCTGTTGGCGCAGCTCACCTGCCTGGCGAAACAGGAATAATAGAATTGTTGAGAAAAAAAGGATATACTGTTGAGCCTATTATATTTAATTGGAAAGAAAAATAATTTATAATCAAAAATCTACAACCATGAAAAGAAGTTTAACATTAATTGTGTTTACATTTTTTGCAGTTTCTTGTTATTGTCAAAATATCCATGAAACTGCATTAGAATATGCATTTGAGATATCGGATGAACCCTCATTTTTTACTGATAAGATATTAAGAAATGCAAACAAGTCGGATTGGCCAGTACTCGTAAATTATTATGACGAAATTACTATATATTATTCTTGGACAATCGAATATGATTTTAATCCTGTAATGATATCAGAAAATAGTGTTCAGGAAGGCAGGGACAAAACCGAGTATTATATTTTTGATGAAAAGCAGAATTTACATTATTATTTAATGAAATATGGTGAAGTGGAGATTGTTATAAAATATGTAAATGGTTCAAAAGAGTTTATTCAGAATACTAATATTGATCTCTTAAGTGAGTGGATGTATTTTATTGATGTAAATACTTATTTCGAGTATGATAATGCAAAAGAGAGGTTTTACTCTTTATTGGAATATCCAGCAATAATGTGGAATTATCCAACTTATTCGAAAGAAATGCCTCGAATAGAAAGCTATTGCAAAAATATTGATTCAGATAAAAATCTTGTTTCTCAAGAAGTCTTCAATACTTATGAGTATTATAAAGAAGGTAATTTGGTTAAAATCGCTCTTAAAGAACCTGAAAAAACAGAATATTTTATTGAAAATGGAAAACTAATTTACGTAGAATCTCTTAATCTTGAAAACCAACAGAAAGTTGAGCTATATTTATTTAGAAATAAAGTATTTATGGTTATAATTGACGGACAAATCATAAGCAAACGTGACTCGAGGTTTTTTGAAAATGTGTATTTTATTCCAATGTTTATTGACGAATTGGAGCATCAACTTTCCAAATAATCATTGTTTTAAATCGGATTAATTGATATGACAACTTATTAAATAAAAAACGAAACCATGAAAAAGATTTTTTTAATTTTTGTGATACTAACAATAAACTTATATTGTTTTACTCAGATTGATTCTCGTAGAGGCTATGAATATCTGGCTGAGTTTTCAGATACAAATATGCTATATACTGATATTGTATGTAAAAATTATGATGATGATCCATGGTCTGCTGTTGGTGTTTACAGGTGTGAAAAAGCCTTTCACTATTCTTATAGTCATAGGCATGAAGAAACATTGAGTATGATTTCCGTGCACTGGAGTATTTCTGCAATTCAATATTCGGAGTTTTTTATCTATGACGTTTTTCAAAATCTTGAGTATTATATCTACAAATTTGATAATTCAGAACTCGTATATAAATTTGTAAATAACGAACCCAATTTAATAAGGAGTACAGGAGATGATGAGCTAGCAAATAACTATTTTATTAATGATGATGGTAACTATTTTAAAGCTAGTGAAATACTTGATAGATCGAATAATCAGTTGGATGTTTGTAGACATTTGATAGGAATACCTAATTACAATCAAGAACTAGAGATTGTAAGAGAAAAATATAAGTTGACAAATGAAAATAAATCACTAATAATGCTGATAAAGGATAATGCAATAGCTTATTATAATGGTAAGGACTTAGTCAAGATAGTGGTTAAAGATGATATTACCAAAGAGTATTATTTAGATAACAGAAAACTTTATTTTGCTTATTATACAGCCAATAACGAAACACCGGAATTAAGACTTTATTGTGTTAGTAACTACCCCTTTAGAATGCTTTATGGGAAAGAAAATCTTCCCAAAACAGAAGAAGAATTCTGGACTAATGTTGACATTATTCGAGAAGATTTTAACGAAATATTAAAAGAATTTGAATAAAAAAAGCGGGTTGTTCCCGCTTTAGTTGTTTTAATTAGCTTGTTGTTCCGTTTATTGACCAGCCGGTTTAGGTTGTGCAATTTTAACAACAATCTGATTTCCTTGAAAGTCTTTTTCATTTAATTCAGCAATTGCGGCATGTCCTTCTTCATCGTTGTCAAATTCTACAAATCCATAGCGTTTTGAATTGCCAGTTTGTTTGTCCATGATAACTTTTGCAGATACAACACTGCCGAACTGTGAAAACAATTTTTGTAAGTCTTCTCCTTTGGTTGAAGGGTGAAGGTTGGCGACAAATAAATTCATAAAAAATAATTTAGTAAAAACATAATTTAATTTTCTAGATTATAAACACAGGGTTAGGTGTTTTTAATCTGATTACAAAATAAAGGTTTTTTTCAATAGAAAGACAAAAAAAACTATGTTTTTTTTATAAAAAATGCAAATTTTATCCAAAAAGTGATTTTTATATAAATAAAATAATTATTTATTGAACTAAGACAGAAGATTAAACATTATCCAATAATTTAATGATTTTATCTTTTAAATCGATAGTTCCCTTACGATATAAGGCTCCTAGTGCTTTTTTAAAGTTTTTCTTCGATATTCCAAAAACATGGTATATATCCTGAGGATCGGATTCATCATTTAAAGTCATTTTACCTTCGTGAGATTTTAAATAATTCAATATCATTGTCTCAAACTCAGAAATGTCATTATGATCATTTTTGTAAAGTCTCAGGTCAATTTTGTTGTCTTCTCTAATCTTTTTTACAATAGCAGTAAATTTTTGACCTGGTTTTAATTCTTTGAAAACTTCATTTTCATACAGTAAGCCAAAGTATTTATTTTCAACAATAGCATTATAACCGAGTTGTGATTTATTTACAATAATTATATTAACCGATTGTTGCTCAGTAATTTCGGGTTTTTCATCCGAAATAAATCTGTCTATTCGGGTTGATGCAGAAAGTCTATTTGTTATTTCGTCAATATAAACATAAACGAGATAGTAAGAATTAATTTCGAGGGGTGTTTTTTGCTCAGCAAAAGGACAAAGTAAATCTTTTTCGATACCCATATCAAAGAAACTACCAAATTTTGTATTTGCGACAACTTTGAGTCTGGCAAATTCACCGGCATTGACAATTGCCTGTCCGAGAAATCCTTTAATACTGCCGTCAGTATCAGGTAGCAGAAATACGTCTGTAAATTGTCCTTCGGTATATTTTAAAATTAAATCGTTGTTAACGACATCTATTTCGCCGTATTCACCGGCATCAAAAGTTAATATATCTCCGTTTACTTTAATAACTTTCAGACTGTTATTCTTTCCTGCAGTTGCCATGGTATTGAAATTTTTGTAAAGATAATTGTTTATTATTTGTTTTGCTTCTTGGCTTCTAAATTTTTAAGTACAATTTCCTGAACAGAGTTTGGTAATAACATATATTTATAAAATTCCATAGAGTAATTTGCTCGACCCGAACTCATATTCCTTAATTGTGTTGAATACCCAAACATTTCCATTAAAGGCACAAGTCCGATTATTTTTTGTGAACCTTTACGATAGCGACGCATTGATTCAATTTTGCCACGTCTTCTGTTTAAATTCCCAACAATATCACCAATATATTCGTCAGGAGTATTGACCTCGATTTTCATTACAGGTTCTAATAAAACTGGTTTAGCCTTTCTAAATCCTTGTTTAAAGCATTCTTGAGCACAAATCTGGAAAGCCATGTCCGATGAATCTACATTGTGATAAGTCCCATCAATTAATACTACTTTTACATCAACAACAGGGAAACCAGCCAAAATGCCTCTGTCCATGATTTTTCTAACGCCTTTATCAACTGATGGAATGTATTCATTTGGTATATTCCCGCCTTTAATAAGGTTTACATATTCGTAACCGTTTCCTGAATTAGGCTCCATCCTTATAATAGTATGGGCAAATTGACCTTTACCTCCGGTTTGTTTTGAATGTTTATAATCAGATTCAACAATTTCTGTAATTGTCTCACGAAAAGCAACAGAAGGTTCGCCGACTTCAACATCAAGCTTAAATTCATCTTTTAGTCTGTCAACAATAATTTCAAGGTGTAGTTCACCCATTCCCGAAATTACAGTTTCTTCAGTTTCTTCGTCAAATCTGGCCTTAAATGAAGGATCTTCGTTAACAAGTTTTGCCAGTGCTTCGCCAAGTTTTTCTTTATCTTTTTGTTTTACAGTCTGAATTTTTAGTTCGATTACCGAAACAGGAATGTGAATAGATTCCAATAATAATTGATTTTCAGGATCGCAAAGAGTATCACCAGTTTTGGTGAATTTCATACCAACTAAAGCAACAATTTCACCAGCTCCAGCCTCGTGAATTTCTTCACGTTCTTTTGCTTTAATTCTGAATATCCTTCCAACTCTTTCGTATTTTAGTTTTGAGGAATTATAGATTTGCATTCCATTAGTTAATTTTCCTGAAAAGATTCTTATAAATGTTTGCTGACCTACATAAGGATCATTAATAAGTTTAAATGCAAGAGCAGAAAAACTTTCATTATTGGATGGATTTCTTGTATGTGTTTTTTCTGTATCATTCATATCGTGACCAACGACAACTCCAACATCAATAGGAGAAGGCAGATATTTTACGACAGAATCAAGAAGTAACTGAATTCCAATATTTCTATATGCAGCTCCACAGAAAACAGGTGTGATTAGCAGTTTAATAGTTGCTTGTCTGCATGCATTCATAAGCATCTCTGAAGATATTTCTTTTGCTGCAAAATAATATTCCATTATTTCGTCATTAAAGTCTGCAAGTTTTTCAATAAGATTATTCCTAGCTGTGTTAACAGGTTCAATATATTCTGAAGGAATTTCAATTTCGTTTCTTAAATTGTTCTCAAAAGTATATGCTCGTTTATTGACAATATCAATTGTCCCAATAAAATTATCTTCTGCACCCATTGGTATTTGTAAGGGGACTGCATTTGCATCAAGATATTTGTTCATTTGATTGACAGCTTCCTCGAAATTTGCACCGGTTCTATCCATTTTATTTATGAAAGCAATTCTTGGGACTCTATATCTATCAGCCTGATTCCAAACAGTTTCACTTTGAGGTTCTACACCACCAACTGCACAAAAAACTGCTACCATTCCGTCTATTACCCTTAAAGACCGTTCTACCTCTATAGTAAAATCAACATGGCCGGGAGTGTCAATCAAATTGATTTGATGTTCATCCCATTTGCACGTAATTGCAGCAGAGGCTATGGTGATTCCTCTTTCTTGTTCTTGTTTCATAAAGTCCATAGTGGCTGCTCCATCATGGGTTTCACCTGTTTTCCTATTTGTTCCTGTAAAAAATAGTATTCTTTCTGTTACAGTTGTTTTTCCTGCGTCAATATGAGCAGCAATTCCGATGTTTCTTAATTTGTTTAACGACATTTTATAGTAATAATTTTATATAATTTCTTAATCTTCTGATAATCAATAGATTTGCTGTACAGCTGTCAATTAATGATCTCCACTGAAAAAGTTTGCAAAGGTAGTTTTAAAAAATGAGAAAAAATCAAAGATTTACAGCCGTTTTGAAATTATTATACAAAACCCTAGATGTTTCAGATTCTTTACAGTTCTGCATATCCTGAGGAGTTCCTGCAAAAACCAGATGTCCTCCAAAATCGCCTCCGCCGGGACCTAAATCAATAATCCAATCAGCAAATCTTATTACTTCGGGATTGTGCTCAATAATGATTAGAGTATGTCCTTTTGCTTTCATTTGTTCGAAAGAATTTAGCAACTTGCTTATATCGTGGAAGTGAAGCCCTGTAGTTGGTTCATCAAAAATAAAAATAGAAGGCTTCATATTTGCAGTACTTAGAAAGCTCGCAAGTTTTATTCTTTGGCTTTCTCCACCACTTAAGGTACTAGATGATTGTCCTAATTTAACATAACCAAGTCCGACATTTAAATAATTTTGCAGTAGATCTGCAATTTTCTTTTCGGTATTCCCTTGTGCTGAGCCAAAAAAATCTACAGCTTCATTAACAGACATTTCCAGAATATCGTAAATGTTCTTATCCCGATATTTTATATCAAGAATTTCTTCTTTAAATCTTTTTCCGTTACAAGCCTCGCATATAAGATGAACATCCGCCATAAATTGCATCTCTACTGTAATTTCACCTTCTCCCTGACAAGCTTCGCAACGACCTCCACTAACATTGAACGAAAAATGAGATGGTTTGTAGCCGTTTGCTTTAGCATGTTTTTGATCGGCGAAAAGCTTTCGAATTTCGTCAAAGGCTTTTATATATGTTGCAGGATTTGATCTTGATGATTTACCTATTGGATTTTGATCTACATATTCTATATTATTGCACAAATGATAGTCACCTGCTAATTTTGTGAACTCTCCGGTTTTATCAGAAACATAATCGATTTGTTTTTTTATTGCAGGGTACAAAATTCCTTTTACCAGACTGGTTTTTCCCGACCCGCTTACACCTGTAACAACTGTAATAACACCTAAAGGGAATTTTACATCTATATTTTTCAGATTATTATGTCTTGCACCTATTATTTCTATAAAATTCTTCCAGTGACTAGCTTTTATAGTTACAGGATTTCTTATTTCTCCTTTTAGATATTTTGCAGTAAGTGAATTGGCATTTTTTAACATCTCGGTAAGATTACCTGCAAAAACTATTTCTCCTCCGTAATTTCCTGCAAGAGGTCCGATATCAATAATATAATCAGCAGCTCGTATTATTTCTTCATCATGTTCTACGACAACCACTGTATTTGATCTATCTCTTAGATTTTTAAGAACGCGGATAAGGTTTTGTGTATCTCTCGAATGAAGTCCTATACTTGGTTCATCAAGAATATAAAGCGAACCTACTAAACCAGAACCAAAAACAGTAGCAAGATTTATTCTTTGAGATTCGCCACCAGACAATGTGCCGGATAATCTGTTTAAAGATAAATAAGATAATCCTACATCAATAACTGAATCAATTCTAACTAATATTTCTTCTATTAGTCTGCCGGCAACACCTTTTTCGAAATCTGAAAGATTAAGGTTTTTGAAAAAATCTCTTAGCTCTGTGAATGAAATATCAATTAGATCACCAATAGATTTCCCCTTAATTTTTACATAGAAAGCTTCTTTTTTTAATCTTTTTCCTTTACATTCGGGACAGGTTGTTTTGCCTCTATATCTTGATATCATCACCCTGTACTGGATTTTCTGTTTTTTTGTTTCAAGATATTCAAAGAACGAATATATACCCGAAACATCTTCTTTTCCATGCCACAAAAAGTCTTTTTCTTGATTACTTAAATCGTAATATGGACGATGGATTGGGAACTTGTACTTTGTCGCATGATGTATAAAGTTATTTTTCCATTCTTGCATTACTTCTCCTTTCCAGCAAACTACGGCATCGTCATAAATAGATAAGCTTTTATTTGGTATAACAAGATCTTGGTCAATTCCCAAGACTTTTCCAAACCCTTCGCAGAGTGGACAAGCTCCAATTGGATTGTTAAAACTAAAAAGATGTTCTGTGGGTAGTTCGAAAATTATTCCGTCAGCTTCAAATTTATTTGAGAAATTTAATTTTTGATGTTTTCCATTTTCAATTGCTAAAACGCAACAATCTCCATTGCCTTCAAAAAAGGCTGTTTGCACAGAATCGGCAATGCGTGAATATAAATTGTCGGACTCTCTGACAACAACACGATCGAGAACAATATGAATTTCTTTTTTCTCAGACAATTTGTCGATTGATAAGAACTCTTCTGTTTTTATGATTTCGTTATTATGAACAATTCTTGAATAACCCTGCTGCAGAATTAATTCTAGTTGATTTTGATGAGTTTGACTTTTATTGAATTTGTAGGGAAAACATATTAGGGCAACAGTACTATCAGGAAGATTTAATATTGAGTTTACAACATCTGTAACAGAGTGTCTTTTAACTTCTACACCGGAAATTGGGGAAAATGTTTTGCCGATTCTGGCAAAAAGAAGTTTGAGATATTCATAAATTTCTGTGCTTGTACCGACAGTAGATCTGGGATTTCTGTTATTTGTTTTTTGTTGAATAGCAATTGCAGGAGGAATTCCATCAATAAAATCAACTTCAGGTTTGTTCATTCTGCCCAAAAACTGGCGAGCATAGGAGGAGAGGCTTTCAACATAACGTCTTTGCCCTTCGGCGAATAATGTATCAAAAGCGAGAGATGATTTCCCTGATCCTGATAATCCTGTAATTACAACTAGTTTTCCGTGTGGAATATCTGCACTGATGTTTTTTAGATTATGAACTCTGACTCCTCTAAGTGATATTTTATCCGTCGCCTGCATTACAAAAATATTAACCTACAAAGAACGACATTTTTATGGATATATACAAATGTATATAAAGCGGTAGCTTAGCGTTCGCTAACTAACTAATCAGCCACCTGAATACTGCTACCCTGTTCGTAATTCGTTTGTTCGTTTGTTCGATTGTTCCTTTGTTCGTCTGTCCCGAGCCATAGGCTCGAGCCCCGTAAACGAGGGTTTAGAAAGATCCTCGTTAAAACAAGAAATTGCTATGCATGCTTTTTTAACGAGTCTGCCATTTTAAGAAATTGAAATTATATCA